>DATNPP010000287.1:0-8690 GCA_036703175.1 Oscillatoriaceae cyanobacterium | reverse complement strand
TGAGTCCAGACGTGCCGCTCGGAGCCCCGCTCGCCATCGGCGTCGGCACGGCGGTCGTGCTCGGACTGGGCCTCATGCGCCTGCTCGGAGGGCGACTGCCGGGCTGGCTCGCGACCGTGGCCGGCGTCGTGTTGGCCGGCGCGGTGAGCGGGCTCGTCAGCCTGGGCTTCTACGACCAGCATGCGGCGCTCTGGCTCGCGATTCTGTTGGGATGCTTGCTGGGGGCGATCGCCCCGCTGCTCGTCAATCCCGACGGGCCACCGGGGCCGCTCGCGCTGTTGCTCATCGGCGGCGCCGCGCTCGTTTGTGACAATCGATTGTTCGGCATTCTGGGCATCGGCCTGGGCGGCGCGGGGTTGCTGCTGGGCACGCGCGATCGGGCCTGCCATCCCCTCGCGCTGCTGCTCGCGGTCTTCGCGGCCCGCGTGTGGATGCAGCTCTTCCTCGCCCGCACGTTGCTCACGGGCTACGGCATCGATTTGACGCACCCCTATGCCTTCGCGGGCCTGGTCATCGGCGGCCTGTTGCCGGTGGCGACGCTCGCAACCGCGCGGCTCTTCCGCGGCGACGCCTGGCTGGTCGGAGGCCTGGCCATGTTGATCGTGGCGCTGCCGGCCTGGTTGGGTTATTTCGTGCACGTCGAGCCCCTCGCGAGCCTGCTGGCCGGCCTGATCCTCGCGAGTTTTCTTTCGGCCATGACGGCCACCTCCGAAACGGATGCGCTCGCGCCGGTGCTGCTCGTGACGACCACGGCCACGACGCTGCTCGCCGCGCCCTGGCTCGTCACCGTGATGAACGCGACGCGCGGCGCGCGCTTGCTGGTCCTTTTCGTCCTGCTGGCGCTGGTGCTGCTGGCGTATGGCCGCTGGCTCTGGCGGCTGCGCCGCACGCCCGCGGCGGCCTGAGCGGCGCATGGGGAGGCGGGCCGCATGGTGCGGCTTGCTGCTTTTACTCGCCGTCGCGCCATCCGCACGCGCGCAGGATTTCGACAGCCGCTGCGCCGCGCTGCTGGGCACCCGCGCGGGCCTCGTGATGGTCGCCGACCCGAATAGCGGCCGGCTACTCGCCGTGGTCCATCCGGGCCTCGCCGACTCGCCGGCGCCGCCGGGCTCGGTCTTCAAGCTGGTCACGGCGCTCGCGGCGATTCAAAGCGGCGTGGACACCCCCGGCGAGCATTACGTCTGCAAGGGCCGATTCCGGGCGCTCGACGGACGCACGCGGCCCTGCTGGAAGCCCGGCGGCCATGGACGCCTGACGCTCGAACAGGCGCTGGCCGAGTCCTGCAACGTCACGTTCTACCAACTCGGCGAGCGCGTGGGCCTGGCACGGCTGGATGCCACCGCACGGCACGTCGGGCTGGGCAGTCCCGGTAGCCTGCCGTCGGGCTCCGCGGAGCTGCTCGACGCGTGCATCGGCGAGGGCAAGCATCTGGCCGTCACACCGCGCCAGTTGCTCGGCCTCGTGTGCGCGATCGCGACCGACGGCCGCCTGCGTCGCCCGGCGTGGACGCCGCGGGCCTTGGGAGAACGCATCGCCAACGACGCGACCCTCGCGCGTCTGCGAAAAGGCATGGTCGGCAGCGTCCTGTTCGGCAGCTCGCACAGCGCGTTGCTTCCGGGCCTCGCGATCGCCGGCAAGACCGGCACGGCGACTTACGTCGACGGCTCCAACCGCACCTACGGCTGGTTCGTCGGCTTCGCGCCGGCCACTTCGCCGCGCGTCGCGATCGTCGTGTTCCTGCCCCAATCGAGCGGGTTGCGCGGCGCCGCGCCCTTGGGCCGCCGAGTCTTCGAGACGTGGCTCGCGGCGGGACGGCCATGAGTCGTACGGCCGTGATTCGGGCGCTGCTTGGCAGTGTGCTGCTCCTCTCCAGCTTCATCCATCCTGCCGTCGCCGGAACGCGCTCGGTGCGCGTCGGCCTGTTGCGGGTGCATCCGCCGCAACAGCTGCGCGTCGGCTCCGAAGCCCCCTGGCAGCTACGCATCGCCGGGCAGACCGTGACGATGGGCGCCGGCGGCACGGTACGCCTGCAGGTGGAAGGGAACCGCGTGGCGGCCTTCGCCGGGCCGCGTCGCTTCGGCGCCGCGGCCGAAGTCGCGCTGATCGGCGGCACGCCCTGGCGCTTCGGCCTTCGCAACGGCGCGCGACGCTACACCGGCCGATTGCGCATCTCGGTGCTGGACGGTCGGCTTCTGCCCATTCTCACGCTGCCGCTCGACGACTACCTGCAAAGCGTGGTCGCGGACGAGTTGCCGCCGAACTGGCCGCACGTGGCCATCGAGGCTCAGGCGATCGCCGCGCGTTCCTACGCCCTGGCGCATTTCGAGCGGCACGGCAGCGATGGCTACGATTTCTGCGACTCGACTCACTGTGCGCTGTTCCGCGGGGTCGGCGATCGCCGCGCGGAAGTGGACCGGGCGGTGACGGCGACGCGCGGCGAGGTCGTGCTCTGGCATGGCCGGCCGATCGATGCCGTCTGGAGCGCCGTGTGCGGCGGGTACACGCAGGACAACGCCCTGGTCTTCGGCGGCGCCGAACGGCCCTATCTGCGCGGCGGCGCCGATCGCCCGGCCCACGGACCGGACTGGTGCGCCGCGGCGACCTGGCATCAGCCGTGGCGCCTCGCCGTGACGCGTCCGGTGCTCGCCCAGGCGCTGCAAAGGGCCGGCATGCTGCACACCGACGAGCCCTTGCAGTATCTGCGCGTGACCGAGACGGGACCCGGCGGCCTCGCCGTGCGGGTGCAGGTGACGGGTTCTTTTTCACGTTCCGTGAGCGGCTACGCGCTGTGGATGGCCCTCGGCCCGTCACTCGGCTGGGGCGACATCGCGAGTCCGGACTTCGCGATCGCGCACACAGGCGATCGCTACGTCTTCACCGGCCGCGGGCTCGGGCACGGCGTGGGCCTTTGCCAATGGGGCGCGCGTGGGCGCGCGCTCGCGGGCGAGAGCGTAGCCCGGATTCTCGCCGCCTACTTTCCCGGCACGACGCTTTCGAGGGCGCCCGAAGACTAACGCGCCTCGACGCGCATCGCCATGCCGAACTTCGGCCGCATCGTGATCTGCGGCAGCTTCACGACCGGATGTCCCGGCTCCAGCCGCAAGCGCCAGCGCTGACCGAGCGTCGCGAGCAGCAGCGTCGCCTCCATCCAGGCGAACGGCTCGCCGATGCAGACGCGCGGCCCGCCGCCGAAGGGGAAGTAACTGAACTTGGGGCGCTCCGAGACGGCCTCGGGCGCCCAGCGATCGGGATCGAAGCGTTCCGGATCCGCGAAGTAGCGGGGGTCGCGGTGCATCGTGTAGGGGCAAACGAGCACGACGGCGCCAGCCGGAATGCGCGCCACGCCGAGGTCGACCTCGGCGATCGCCATACGCCCGATCACCCAGGCCGGCGGCAGCAGGCGCAAGGACTCCTGCAGCACGCGGCGCGTCTCGACCAGCTGCGGCAGGTCCGCGAGGCCGGGCGGGCGATCGCCCAGCACGCGCCGCCACTCCTCATGCAACCGCGCCTCGGCGTCCGGATGTTCGGAGAGCAGGTAAAACGTCCACGTGAGCGCGTTGGCCGTCGTCTCGTGGCCGGCGAGGAACAGCGTGAGCGCCTCGTCACGCACCTGCTGGTCCGTCATGCCGCGCCCGTCGTCCTCGTCCTGCGCGTCGAGCAGCATCGCGAGCAGGTCGCCATGAGCCTCGCCGCTCGCGCGCCGAGCCCGGATCATGCGATAAATCGTCGCATCGAGCCGCGCACGGGCGCGCTGATAGCGTCGCGTGCTCGGCAGCGGCAACTTCTCCGTGAGCCACGCGAGCGGCACGTAGATGCGATCGAACATCGCGAGCAGCTCCGTCAGCGCCGCGCCGATTTCGTCGGCTTCCGCGGCGACGTCGGCGCTGAAGAGCGTCTCGGCGACGATCGCGAGCGTGAGGTGCATCATCTCTTGATGCACGTCGTAGGTGGTGCCCGCTTGCCAGCGATCGCGCAGCGTGGCCGCATGCCGGCCCATCGCCTCGGCGTACGTCGCGATGCGCTTCTGATGGAATACCGGCTGAATCATGCGGCGCTGGCGCAGGTGCAGTTCGCCCTCGCTCGTGAGCAGGCCGTCGCCGAGCACCTTGCGTGCGCGCTGGAGCACGCGCCCCTTGTGCAATTTGGCGGCTTGCGTGACGAGCACCTCGCGCACGTGCTCGGGATCGCTCAGGAAGTAGGCCTCTTGCGGTCCGAGCTGGTAGCGCACGATGTCGCCGTGCTGGCGCGCCGCGACCAGAAAGCCGAGCGGATCCCGACGAAAGTCGTGCAAATGCCCGAAGATCGGGTGGCTGCGGGGCAGGCTTTTAACGGCGGACGCGGTCGGCATGGTCCTCTCCTTCGCGCCCATTCTACCGCACCACGCGTGCGACGCTTGACTTGATCCCGTCGCGCGTCCCCTCCCCCTGGCGAGGGGGAGGTCAGGTGGGGGACCCGTCCAGGGGCGACAACGGGGTGGGGGAGTCTTTTAGCGGACCGGCGGGAGACTCCCCCTCCCAGCCTCAGCCCCTGAACAGGGCTTCGGCGTCCCTCCCCCTCGCCAGGGGGTGGGTACGCACTAGCCGCTAATCAGTTTAAAATCCCGCAGCGCGCCCGAGCCCGACAGGCCGATGCCGTCGCCGAAGGAGCGGCGGTCGGCCTCCAGCAGCGGCCAGGGCCAGTGGTCCATGTACACGCGCACGCCGTCCGCGTTGACCTTGAGCTCGTAGTGATGCCAGTTGCGATCGACGAGCAAATCGTGCGAGCCGATGAGCGCGCGCCCGTCCTGCCGCAAATAGATGCCCGCCGGATCGGCCTGGCGAATCTCCAGGCTCGTCCCGCCCAGGCCGGCATGTGTGCGCACCGCGTCGAAATAGATGCTGAGGCTGTCCGATTGCGGGCGAGCCTCGAAACTCAGGGTGTAGGTCGACGGCGTGTCCTCCCACGGCGCGAACAACTGCCCCGTGTTGTCGGCGGAAAGCGCCAATTCGTCGCCTTCGAGGCTCACGCGCGGCGAGCTCGTCAGCCCATGGAACGCCAATCCGCCGAAGCGAATGCGATGCGACTGCGTCAGTTGAGGCACCTTGGCGACGTGCACCTTGTACGCACCCGTCGGCGTGCGCGTTCCGTCGAACGCGAGCTGGTCGGTCTTCAGCCAGCCCGGCGCCGGATGGCGGCTGTCGTAGACGACGATCACGTTCGTCAGCGCGCGCCCCGGGGCGATCGCGATCCGATTGCCCAGCGCGAGGCCTTCAGACGATCCGCCGTCCAGGTTCATCGCCTGATAAGCCCCCAGCGAGCGCATCACGGCCGCTTCGCGCGCGAGGCTCACCGGCGTGCGAAAGCTCGCCAGCAGCAGCGTCCGGCCATCCGCCGTGTAACCCAGTGCGCTGCGGCGTGCCACGCCCATCACGTGCGGATCCGTGAAGCCCTCGAGCCGCGGGTTCAGCCAGATGCCGCCGTCGCGCAGTAGCCGCGGGCCGCATGTGAGCGAGAAGAACTGGCCCTCCCAGTTGGGCCGCCCGTCGACGCGCGCCGTGGTCATCTCGGGCGTGTCGCCCGCCGAAAGCCCGAACGTCGTGCCCATGTTCTCCCAGCGGCTGTACTTCACGAATCGGCCTGCGCGCACCATGTTGCCCATCACGCGCTCCTGCGCGTCCTTGCTGAAGAAGGTGCCGTTCATGACCGCCGCCGCGTGCGCCCGCGCGACCATGCGCGAAAAGGACTCGGCGCCGTAGCTTCGCGCCGCGTCGTTGGCGAGCGGCGCGTCGTGCGCGAGGCCGATCGTCAGCAGCGTCGCGGGATCTTGCAAATCCACCCGCGTCACCACGACGTGCACGCCGCCGACCACGCGCGACGCGGTCGATACCGGCGTCGCCAGTGCGGGTGCGGCCAACAGAGCCGTCAAAGAAAGGGAAAGGGCGGCACGCTTCAAGACGGGCTCCCGAATCGGCGCCAGCAAGCAAGCATTCAGCCGGGCGGACGCCCCCTCGAAGGGAGGTTAGCCGGGCAGCACCAAGCTCTGGCCGGGATAGATGTAGCGCGGATTGGTGATGTGCGTGCGGTTCAGCTCGAAGATCTGGTGCCAGGCCAGCGCGCTGCCGAGCTGGTGGCCGGCGATCGTGAAGAGCGAGTCGCCGGGACGCACGACGTAGTGGCGCGTGCTGCGCGGCGTGGCCTTCGCCATCGCGACGCCCGAATCATGCTGAGGAATCAACAGCATATGGCCGGCCATGATCCAGTGCGGATTGGTGATCGAGTCGCGGTTCGCCGCGTAGAGCTCGGGCCAGCGCGTCGCGCTGCCCAGCAGGCGATAAGCCAGCTCGGAAAGGGTGTCGCCCGGCTTGATGCGGTAGGTGTTCCAGGCGCCGTGGGCGTTGTCCGTCGCGCCCTGGCGCGCCGGCATATGCTGCGGCACGGCGACCGAGGCGACTTCCTTGTTCTGGGGCTTGGGCGCCGACTTCGCCACCACCGGGCGACGCGCGGTCGCCGGACGGCTCGTGACGGCATGCGTCGTCGCCGAGGTCACCGCGGGATGATCCATCTGCGCCGGCAGCACGTTGTCGTGCGGGGCTTCCTTGACGACGGGCAGCGTGTGCGCGGGCGTCTGCGGACGCGTGGCCAGCTCGACCGGCTTCGAAGGCACCTGACGCGCCGTGCGCGGGCGCAGCGGAATGCGAACTTCGGGCGCTTTCGGCGCCGTGGGCGGCTTGGGCGCGACGAGCTGCGCCGTGTGGCCCTTCTCGATCACCTTGGGCGCCGTCGGGCCGCTGGGCGGCTGCATCGGCTTCACGGCCACCTGGGCCTGTGTCGCACCGGCGGCGTTCGCCATGTGCACAGCGTCCTCGAGCGGCTTCATCGACACGAGATTGCGGCTCGCCAGCTGCGAGCGATCCAGCAGGTACATCTGATAGCCCTGCTTCTCCAGGCTCAACAGGTCCGTGTCCTGGTAGCCTTCCGAGAGCGTGGCCTGGCCGTTGGCGTCGGTGGTGCCCAGCAATTGCTCTTCCATCGAGCGAATTTGCACGCCCGGCACGCCCTGGCCGGATTTCGCATCGACCACGCGGATGACCGGCGTCGACGCGCTCTGCACGGCGTCGTGCGACTGGGGATGGTCCTCGGCGTGGGCGACCTGGCTGAGCAGGGGCACCGAGGTGAAGAACACCAGCATCGCCGCAGTGATGCGCGAGGCGAGCACGCCCATGTTCTGACGCAGACGGCGCGTGCGGCGGCGCAGCGCGACGAAGTTGATCACGCCCGGCGGCAACAGCCCGTCACGCACCTCGTCGCCCAGCTCACCCAGTTGCTCGAGCAGCACGCGCGAGCGCACCGGCTGGCAGGCCAGCAGCGTTTCGAGGTACAGCAGCTCGAAGACCAGATCGTCCTCGCTGTCGTCCGTCAGCTTGGTGCAGGACGTCAGCACGGCGGCGATCGCCGCCGGATCGGAGATGCGCTCGACCGCGTGCGCCGTCAACTGGCGCACCTGGCCGCCGATCATCTCGGGCCGCTGCTTGACGAGCAGCGACGCCATCGGATCTTGGGCTTGCGAGCGCCGCGGAGCGCGGGCCGGGGTGGCGGTGGTTGCACACATGGGAAGACGATCCTCTTCGAGTGCCAGTAAAGGTTTCCAGTTTTTTATACCCGATCCACGCGTTTCGCGCCAGGCAAGCGTTGGAATTCGGTGGATAAATCACAGACTACCATTTATTGTCACCCGGAAATGTGATGCCCGCACAAGCGGCGATCGCCGTGCGGGTATAAGGCTCTCGGTCCTCGAAAGAAAGGAAGCGTCATGTCCGATCTGGCCTGCCCGCGCTGCAACACGGCGATGAGCACCTACACGGTCACCACCGACGAGCAGCACTGGGAAATCGAAATCGACGCCTGCAAGCACTGCGGCGGGCTGTGGCTCGAAGATCACGACTT
The DNA here is from genome assembly GCA_036703175.1 of Oscillatoriaceae cyanobacterium. Lineage (GTDB taxonomy): Bacteria > Cyanobacteriota > Sericytochromatia > S15B-MN24 > JAQBPE01 > DATNPP01. The sequence continues at coordinate 767 of DATNPP010000287.1, read as the reverse complement.
CGAAGTCGATCCCAAGGCCCGGCTGCTGCTCGACGACGAGCTGCTCGTGCTGAACCGCGGCGAGGTCAACGTGAACACGGCGCTGCCGGCCAATTGCCCGGAATGCGGCGTGGCCATGCACCGCTACAACTGGAACAACGAGGGCATTCTGCTCGACAGCTGCAAACAGTGCCACGGGCGCTGGATCGACGGCGGCGAGATCGCCGACGTGCGCGCGAGCTGGGGCGTCGAGCCGATCACCCCGGAACAAGAAGCCGAGCTGCAGCAGCGCATCGCCCAGATCGCGCGCGAGGAAGACGCGATCTTCGCGCAGCAAGGTTTCGGCGGCTGGCTCAAGGGCATGCTGACGCGCAAGCGCGTCTGACGCGCAACCTCGGCCGTTCGTTCCCTCGTTCCGGCGGCTTTGCCAAGCTCACGACACGCGACGCGCATGAGGCGTCGCGCGTGTCGGCATGCGTCACATTCGCGCGCGCGACCATCTGCTAAGATGGTCCGCGCTCGATTGGAGGAGGTTCCGTGTCCGAGAAAGTCCGCGTCCGCTTTGCGCCGAGCCCGACGGGTTACCTACACGTCGGCGGCGCGCGCACCGCGCTTTTCAACTGGTTGTACGCCCGGCATACGGGCGGTGAGTTCGTTCTGCGGATCGAGGACACCGATCTCGCGCGTTCCACCGAGGCCTCGGTCCAGGCGATTCTGGACGGCATGAACTGGCTCGGCCTCGATTGGGACGAGGGCCCGGGCAAGCCCGGTCCGCACGCCCCCTACTT
>DATNPP010000147.1:0-2179 GCA_036703175.1 Oscillatoriaceae cyanobacterium | reverse complement strand
GCTGCACTGCACGAACGTATAGTTCGGGCTCGGCAAAGGCCCCCAGGCTAGACTTCCTCGTAGATGGGCGCGCCGCCGTTCACCTGCTCCCAGACGACGATGCCGCTCACGCCTTCCATGTCCGTCATTGAGGACGCGCATTCCAGACCTCCTTCTGCTCGTCTGGAATGTTTACCATGGGCGATCGCGAAAGGCTATGGCTTTCCTCTACAGGAACCGGGAAACACCGTCCATGACTTCCGCTTCGATCTGGCCCAATTTCGAGAGCTGCGCCGGGCGAGAGCCCGTGGTCCAGATCTGGTTGAACGTGGTCTCGACCTGATCCGCGACCGGACCCTGCATCCAGACGCCCAGCTCATGGTTGTCGGCCGCGCTCGAGTGCACCCAGTTGGTCGAGCCGCCGAGCACGGTTTTGCCGTCGAACACGGCGACCTTGCCGTGCATCTCGTGCTGACCGTGCGCCAGGTTGAACCAGCGCACCTGGATGCCCGCGGCCTCGAGATCTTCCACGGCCTTGGAATTGTAGGTCGCCTTGCTCGGCGACAACACGACGCGGACCTTGACGCCGCGCTGCGCTGCGGCCTTGAGCGCGTCGATCTCGCCGGTGTCGGACATCGTGTACATCAACACGTCGATCGACTTCTTGCTCTTGTTGATGGCGTTCAGCGTGTCCTGGTAGGTCTGATCGCCCACGCGGCCATCCGCCTCGGGCGCCGTCTCGGTGATGCCGATGCTGGTGTCGGCCCCCGGCACGGGCGCGCCGGTCGCGACGGGAACCGGTTTCACCGGCGGCAGCCCCGCCGAGCTGATCGTTCCGGCAGCCTTGGCGGTCGTCCAGCTCTGGGCGAACATGGCCTGCAGCTTGGCCACGGCCGGGCCCTGCAGCTGGTAGTCCATGTCGTAGTCTTCGTAGCGATCGAAATTCGAATCGCCCGCGAGCGCCGTCTGGCCGTCGACGATCAGTTGCTTGGCGTGATCGATCGCGACCACCGGATCGTTGAGGGCGGTCTCGTTGTAAAGCCGCACGTCGATGCCGTTGGCCAACAGCAGGTTCTTGAGGCCGTTGCCGTCCGAAACCAGCAGCTGCTTGGGATCCAGCACCACCTGCACGTTCACGCCGCGCTGGCGCGCCTTGATGAGCGCATCGGCGATGCCCTGCCCCATCTGCCCGTTGAAGGTGAAGGTCTCGAACTGAATGCTCGTCTTGGCCGAGTTGATCAGCTTGAGCGCCTCCTGATAGCTGTTCTTGCGGTCGGTGAAGAGCTGCACCGAATTGCCCGCGCTCATCTGCACGCCGCCACCGGCATCGACCGCGCCTTGCGGCGTCGGCGCCTTGACATCGGCCTGGGGCAGCGGCGTGTTCTTGCCTGTATCCGCCGCCGCGAGCGGCGCGGTGGGAATGCCGTGCAGCACCTTGGCGCGCTGGTCTGCCGGCAGAGAGGCCCAGTACTTTCCGAACTGCTGGACGAAACTCACCTTGGCGTCTTCGATGCCCGCATGAAACTTGTACTCGGGCATTTCGGCGATCGCCTGCTCAGGCGTCCAGCCCTGCACCGCGATGCGATAAGCGGCGGCCATCGCGCCCGTGCGATCGGCGCCATGTTGGCAATGGAAGTAGACCTTGCCGTTGGCCGGATCGGTCACGAGGCTCAGAAACTGCAGCGCCTCCTGATTCGTCGGCGGGCCGACGGGCGGCAGCGGGAGGTAAACGTACTTCATGCCGGCCTTCTCGACCATGGGCTTTTCCCATTGCTCCTCGGGCCGCAGATTGATCACGGTCTTCACGCCGTTGGCGGCGAGCGTCTGAAATCCTTCCGCGCTCGGCTGCGCGCCTCGATAGAGGTTGGGCGTCAAACCGCCCAGATTGTCGACCGTCGGCGAATCCTTCGGCGGCCCCGAGACCATGCCGTAGAGCTTGTAGCCGATGTCGCGCAGGAACGGGACCTTGCCGACGAAATCGAGCGCCTTGGCGGCATCGTCCTCGGCCCCATGCACGAGGCCTTTGACGAGCGTGTCCGGCATCGGAGGGTTCGCGGGCGGCGTGGTCACCGGCGTCGGCAAGCCCGGCGTCGACACCTGCAGCGAGTCCGGCGCCATCGTGGGCGCCTGATCCGCGGGTTGGGCGCTGCCGGGGGCTTGCGCGGCGGTGGTGGCTCGGACGCTGCTCGTTCCGTTGATC
>DATNPP010000145.1:0-3413 GCA_036703175.1 Oscillatoriaceae cyanobacterium | reverse complement strand
ATCACGTGCGACGAGCCCTGGGTGCGCGAGCGGCGCTTGCAGGGCCTGTCGCTGCGCGACGTGGCCGTGAGCCTCTACAACGCCCGCGGCGATCGCCTCACGCGCCAACATGGCGATCTGCTCTTCACGCACTTCGGCGTCTCCGGCCCGGCCGGGCTGCGCCTCGGCCACTACGTCTCGACGGGGCTATTGCGGAACGAGGGCCCGCTGCGCCTGGCGGTCGATTTCAAGCCCGAGCTGAACGAGGAGCAGGTGCTCGCCGACGTGCGCGCGCTGGCGGCCGACAACCCCAAGAAGGCCCTCAAGAACGTGCTCTCGCCGTATTTGCCCGAGCGCATGGTCCCGCTGCTGCTCGAGCAATCCGACCTCGATCCCGACACGACCTTCGCGCATCTGCCCAAAGGCCCGCTGCGCGAGCTGGCCCGGCGCATCAAGGCGTTTGGCGCGCGTGTGACCGGCACGCTCTCGATCGAGGAAGCCTTCGTGACGGGCGGCGGCGTGAACACCGACGAGGTGGACGCGCGCACCATGGCCTCGCAACGCATGCCCGGATTGTATTTTTCAGGAGAAATCCTGGATGTGCACGCGCACACGGGCGGCTACAATATCACCATCGCGTTTTCGAGCGGGCACGCCGCGGGGCGTGCCGCCGCCAAGGCCGCGAAAGCCCTCGACGCCCAGGATGCGACCTGCCCATGAACTCCGACAACCCCCTGCCCAAGCTCGCGCGCCCCACGTGGATTCCTCACTGGGCTTTGCTGACGGGACACGCGGCGCACGGGCTCTCCTGGCTCTTGCTGATTCTGCTCGGCTTGCGCGGCCTCACGGGCCTGTCGTTGCCGGGGCTGGCCTGGGTGCATCTGGTGGCGCTCGGCTGGCTCACGCTCGTGTCGCTCGCGGTCATGATCCACGTGATGAAGGGCATGGCCGACGTCGAGTGGCCGAACGAGAACCTGGCGCGCTGGAGCTTGTTGCCGTACGGGCTGGGCGTCGCCGGCATCGTGACGGGCTTCTGGACGTCCTCGTTCGTGCTGCTGGGCGGCGCGGCCGAGCTCGTCGGCGTGTCGCTCGCCGTCTATCTCGCGCTGGCGCTCACGGCGCTCGCGCGCTACAAGCGTTTCGCCGAGGCCAATCCGTCCGTCGTGCGCGCCTTCACGATCGTGCTCGTGATGCTGGCGCTCACGGCGCTATTGGGCATCGGCATGGCCTTCGCGCTGGGGCACGGCAGCCCCGCATGGCTGCTCACGGTCGCGCCGCCGATTCACGCCCACCTCGGCGGCCTCGGCTGGTTGTCGATCCTCGTGCTCGGCGTCTCGGTCAACACGGTCAAGCCGATCACGGGCGGGCGATCGCCTTACATCGCCTTGCACATCACCGCCTCGAGCGCCGCGTTCGCGGCCGTCGTCTGCCTGGCGCTCGGGCTCGCCGGCGTGCCCTGGCTCACGGGCCTCGGCGCCGGATTGGCCGTGCTCGGCGCGCTCGTTTACCTGCTCGATCTGGCGCTCGTGCTTCGCCGGGCCCAAGTGCGCCATCGCCCGCCGCAGGCCTTTCTGGGCTGCGCGGCCCTGTATTACATGGTGGCCGCCTGCCTCGGCGTCGGCGTGTTGCTGGGTCACGCCGAATGGATGAGCGCCTACGCCTTCGCCGCGCTGATCGGCTGGCTCGGGCAGATGGTGATCGCGCACATGCACCACATCGGCGTGCGCGTGCTCGCGACGCTCGCACGCGGCGAGGAGGACGAGACGCCGCCCAATGCGTTGCTCACCGCCGGCCTTTCCTGGGCCACGTTCGCGAGCTTCGAGTTGGCGATCGCCGGCGTCGTGATCGCGCTGCTGCTCGATCGGGCCGCCCTCGTGCCCCTGTTCGGCGCGCTGGGCGCGCTCGGCTGGATTCTCATGAGCACGAACTTCGCGCGCGCCTGGCAGCGAGCCAATCGGCCGGAATCGCCGCGGATTTGACGCGACGGCGCCACGCGTCCGGGTAAAATGCAGGCGTATGAGACGCTTTCTTCGCCGCCGGCCAGAACCCGAGGCGCCCCCCGAGCCGCCCGCGCCGCGACGGCCCAACTGGAAATCCGAGCTGCACGCCGAGCTTTCGCTCAACGACGTGGAGGCCTCGCTGCTGCGGGCGGGCGAGGCCGAGCGGGCGCCGGCGAACCTTCCGTCGAGCGGGGTGCCGGCGACGCAAGCGGAATACGAGGAACTTCTCGAGGCCGTGTACGGCGGCGCGCGCGAGCGTTTCGTGGGCGTGGTGAGCCAGAACGCGTACGTGAACGCGGCGATCGCCAACTGGAACCGCCTCGACACGCTCCGCCGCCAGCAACGCGTCCAGCTGCTCGCGATGGAGCTCTCGAACGCCCTCGGGGCCTGCTACGGCTTCACGCCGAAGCCGATCCGCTTCGCGTCCGGCCTGCAGGCCTTCATCGGCGTGCGCGGCGTTCACCTCACGCCGGCGCACGCGAATCTGCCGCTGCCGCTTCTGGCGCGCGCGATTCTGCAAGGCCAGCTCGAGGCGCTGCAGGCCACGTTGATTGCCGCCGCCCGCCAATCGACCGATCCGATGCAACGCCGATTGGCGGCCGCCTGGGCTGCCGGCTACGGCTTCGCGACGGCCGAAGCCACGCGGCTCGCACGCGCCCTGTCCGTCGAGTACGGCTGGCCGCTGACGGTGTTGTAGCGATGGCGCTGGGGCTCATCGCGCATCTGCTCAATTTGCTGTGCAGCACCGTCCTGCTCGGCTTCTCGCTCGTGTTTCTGCGTCGGTATCCGAACGCCTTTTTCCGGGCCTGGACGACCGCATTCGCGTGCAACACGGGCTACATCGGCACGGCGATGCTGCTGTCGCAGCTGCACGACCCGCTGGCGCTGCGCCTTGTGGCCTATGCCTGCCTCAGCGCCGCGGCGGCCTGGCTTTTCAAGGCGTGCGCGCTGCTGCTCGGGCGGCCGGCCTCCGCCTGGCAGCGCTGGGTGCCGGTCGGCGGTTTTGTCGGCTCGACGGCGCTGGCATTGGGGGGCGTCTCGCATGCGTTCGGAACCGTGCCGGCCGGCGTGATCAATTCGATCGCCCTCGTCATGCTCGGCGCGACCTTCTTGCGCGAGGTGCGCACGCCGTCGCATCCGAAGGGCATTCGCTGGCTCGGCTGGCCGTTGATTTTGCTCGGCCTGCTGCCGGTCCTGCTCCCCTTTCCGCTGGTCATGCGCTCGGGGTATGACTGGCTCGGATTCGGCACGGCGGGGCTGTTGCAAGCGACGGCCGCGATCGGCATGTTGCTCTATCTCACCGAAGAGCACTGGGCGCGCGAGCTGCTGGAGCAACGCAAGCTGAATCGGTTGAAAGACGAGCTGATTGCCATGATCGCCCACGAGGTTCGCACGCCGCTGACCTCGATTCTGGGCTACGTCGAGTTCCTCGAA
>DATNPP010000139.1:0-2575 GCA_036703175.1 Oscillatoriaceae cyanobacterium | reverse complement strand
CGTAGGAGACGCCGGCGTCGACATCGACGGTCGGCAACGGCGTATAACGCAGGCCGAGCTCAAGCTCATAGGCCGGCAAATGCCCGCTGGCAAAGTAGCCACCGCCGATTTCGGACAAGAAGCGCCACTGGTATCCGAGCGGCAAGCGGTAACCGGCCGTGATACTGTAGGCGCCGACGCCTGGGCCGTGAGTGAGATCCTGGAGAACGGCGCGTGGTTCGAGCGTCAAATCGCCGGGACCCCACTCAGTTGTGAAGGGTAGCCCGAGCATCGCCTCGGCGGCAAAACTGCTGTTATAGGGCGCATAGGACCCCTGTCCATTGATCGCCACATCCCAGTTGCCGAGGATCGCGATGCGCTGCTTGTATCCGAGCCCGACGTCAGGATCGATCATGGCCTTGGCATAGGGAAGGTACAGCCCTGCTGATACGTTGGCCTGAAGCTCTCCGCCCGCGCCCATGCCGCGATTATATTCGATGCCGAGTGCGTTCGCCGTCAGTAGGTTGCCGGCCGCGAGGCTCAGATACTGCAAACCACCGGGCATTATGCGAGCCGTTTCCGTGTTGAGAAAGAAGGTCGGCTCCATCGAGGCGCCCTGGGAGCCCGGCGCTTCTTCGATGATTACCTGCGACCGAGCGGGAACGGCGGTCGCCGACAGCACGAGCGCGAGGGCAGCAAGTCCGAGTGGTCTCATGGATCGCTCCTAGTAGCCGTAACGCAGGGTGACATGGGCGAGCGAGAAGCTCGCGAAGTTCAGTGGCGTGGCCGCGACCGGCTGGCCGCTCGTGCTCACGCCGATCTCGATGTGCACGGTGGGGACCGGCGAGAGGCGCACGCCGAGCTGGATCGGGGCCTGGAAACCCGTCTGGTAGCCGTAGGCCGGAATCAGCGCGCCCATGACCGTCACGTACGGATAGACGGGCCACAGATAGCCCACCTGCAGGCCCGCGGTGGCGCTGCTGAGACGATCGGCGTTGCCCAGATCCGGCAGCAGCAGCCGCGGCGCGAGCGTGATTTCACCGGGGCGCACGTCCATCGTCACGGGCAAGGCGAGCATCGCCCCGTAGCCGACCGGCGAGCCGGCCTGGCCGTAGAACGCCGACGCGTCGATGGCCGACACCACCGGGCCGAACGACGGCAGCTTGTGCTTCCAGCCCAAGCCGAGCTCGACGGTGCTGCCGCTGTTGCTCTGGGCCGAGTCGTAAAGCCCGAGGCTTACCTGCAGCTCGCTGCCGGCGCTCAAGCCGCGCCGGAACGAAACGCCGACCGGCCGCGACTGGCCATAGTAGCCCATGGCGATGTCGATCTCGTTGAAGGCCGGCGGCGTGAAACGCGCGCGCTCGACGTCGAGAAAGCTGCTGGGGGAGGTGTCGACCGCGGCGAAGGCCGGAGCGGCGCTCAGCAACAGCGAGGCCAGCATCAGGATGGGGAGCGGGAAGCGCATACCACGCCTTTCTATCAAGCGAGCGTTTTATACCCGAGTGAGCGGCGGCGTCGTGGCGTGTGTGCCATCGGCCCGTGGAGGTCCGCCAGACTCCGCTCTCGGGGTCTTTTAGCCCTTTATTAAATGTGCATCAAATGACGTCATCAACCCCTGTTCGTGCGGCATAAGGAGCGAGAGAACCGAGCGTTTTCGGGGGGCGAGGGATCGGGAGATGGCCGGCATCGGCGGAACCAATCTGCAAACCGGCCGTGTGCGTGCCGGCGCCGGGCTGGCGCCCTCGACGGATGCGACGGATCCGCAACCGACGAGCCCGAATACGTCCAGTAGCCTGAGCTTGAGCCCGGGCGCGCGCGCGATCGTCCATGCCGGAAGCTCGCTCGACCCGAGCGTGTTGCGTAAGCTCGGCGCGATTCGGCAGCTCGGCCGCGTCTCGCGCAGTGGGCGTGGCATGCACGCGATCGCCCTCGGCGCGCAGGGCTTCGCCCAGGCGACCCAGGCGCAGAACAAGTGGGACAAGCTCGGCTACGCGGGTCAGGTCGTCGGCGGCGTTTTCTCGATCGCGGATTTGGCGAGCGCCTTTCCGGCGTTCTTCAACGATCCGAGCCTCTCGAGCGGCGGCCGCATCGTCTCGGACGGCGCCAACGTGGTGCAGGCCGCGGATGCGGGCATGCGGCTGTTCAATCTGGGGCATTTTCTGGGAGCGCACGTCAATCCGGTCGTATCGGTCATCGGCGACGTGGCGGACATGCCGCAGGAGGTGTCGACGATTCTGAACGGCAAGGACAGCACCGAGGATCGCGTGGGCGCGGGGCTGTACCTGGCCGGCGACGGCATCGACGCGGCGGGCTCGACGCTAATTGCGACCGGCGTCGGTGCGCCGGTCGGCGCGGTGTTGCAGGCTGTGGCCGCGGGCGTGATGGTGGCGGGTTTTGCGGTTCAGAATCTGGGCGAGATCGAGAAGATCGGCGCGGATGGCCTGCATCTGCTCGAGCACCCGAGCCAGGCGCTCGACAAGATCGGGCATGCGATGTCCGGTGCGGCGCACGCCGTGGGGCACTTCTTCAGCAGCCTGTAGGCCCTGCGCCACAAGCAATACATTGCCCTTGTATCTTGAGCATGTAGTCCGCTGTG
>DATNPP010000133.1:0-3389 GCA_036703175.1 Oscillatoriaceae cyanobacterium | reverse complement strand
ACGAGGCGTACCGGCTGCGCCAGCGCGAGGCCGTCTACAAGCGCGTCTTTCCCTGGGCGGCGGTCGGCGACGCGGCGGGCACGGGCAAGCTTTCCTGACGACCGCCTCTGGCGAGCGAGCGATCGGGCTGGTATCCTGGTTCGAAACGCGAAAAAGGAGTTGCCATGACCCGCCAAATCCTCGCCCTCGCCCTGTGCGCGCTCGCCCTCGGCGGCTGCTACCAGAACACCAGCAGCAACAGCAGCAGCGGTGCCGACAACGGCGCCATCTCCACCGACGCCAAGACCACGCTGCCCGACGGCCTGAAGTACACGATCCTCAAGCCCGGCAACGCGGGCGGCAAGGTCGCCAAGGCCGGCGATACGGTCGTCGTCAACTACACGGGTTGGCTGACCGACGGCACCAAGTTCGATTCCTCGCTCGATCGCAACCAGCCCTTCAGCTTCACGCTGGGCAAGGGCGAGGTGATCAAGGGCTGGGACGAAGGCGTGGCCGGCATGGTCGTCGGCGAGAAGCGCAAGCTCGTCGTGCCGCCCGATCTCGGCTACCAGGATCACGCCATGGGGCCGATTCCGGCCAACTCGACGCTGATCTTCGAGGTCGAGCTGCTGGACGTCAAGTAACGTGCGCGCGAGCGTCCTCTGCCTGACGGCGCTCGTGCTCGGCACGCTCGCGCGACCCGCCGGCGCCTGGGGAATTTACACCCACGCGCTGATCGCCGAGCGTGCCTACGGCGTCCTGGTGCCCAAAGAGCCCTGGCTCGCGGCCCATCGCGAGGCCTTCTTGTGGGGGGCCGTCGGCCCGGATCTCGATCGCGTGGCCGAAATGCGCGCGCGCCGAACGCACTCTCCGGAACTCGCGGACACGCTCTGGAGCCTGTCGAGCCGCTCGGGAGACGACGACGCGCGGGCCTTCGCGCTCGGCTGGGCCGCCTCCGTCGGAAGCGACCAGGTGAGCCAGACGCTCGACGGCGCGGCGCACCAATTGCGGGGCATGGCCGGCGTGCCCCACGGCGTGCCGGATGCCGCGCTGATCGCGTGGACGGCGGATTCCGCCCTGATGGGCCTTTCCGACCATACGTTGAACGATCTGTTCGACGCGACGGTGGCGATCGCGGTCTCGCCGGCCGCCGGCGCCGTGCGGCAGCTGCTGAGCGCCACGCTGGGGATCGACGAGGTCACCTACCGCGCCTGGACGGACCGCATCGCCAGCATGAGCCAGCAAGGCCCCGACCAGTACCTTCATCAAGATGCCGATTGGTTGGGCGTACGGCCCTACGTTCCGGTCCTGCGCACGGCGAACGCGCGCGTGGCCCTGGGAAGGCCGGAAGACCTGCTGGGCCGCGCGGTTGACGCCGGGGTTTCGGCGAGCCGGCAGCTGCTCGCGCAAATCCCGCATAACCCTCGCCTGCCTGGGTATGAGAGCAAGAACGCACATCCAGAAAGGAAGAAACCATGAAACGTGCTCTCATCGCGTTGTTGACCGTTCCTTTGCTCACGAGCGGCTGCGCCGCCCTGATGGACAAGGCGATGGACGCCGCCAGCGATCGCGCCGGCAACATCATCGGCGATGCGATCGGCGATCGCGTCGGCAACGCGGCCGCGGGCCAGGCCACGGCCGAACTGGACGCGCTCAGCCCGCAGATGACCCAGGCCTACGCGCTGGGGTTGTTCTCCGTGCTCTTCTACAACGGCGGCTACGCCTGGGACACCAACGCCTACAAGGTGGGCGACTACACCCAGTGGACCGGCACGGACATGGGCCAGGGCGACTTCTTCGAGAAGGCGCTGCTGAGCCGGGATGCCCAGGGCCGCGAGTGGTGGCGCGTGCGCGCGCAGCAGCATGAGGACGGCAAGGTCAAAGAAGCCGCCTTCGAGGCGTTCTTCTCGGCGCCGGACGCCAATGGCGGGCGCAAGATCCTGCGCATGCGCGCGAAGCTGCCCAACCAGACCCGGGCGAACGAGGTGCCGATCACCGAGGAGAACCAGGCCGGCTGGGTGTTGCGCCCCCGCGCGAAGCTGACGGCCGAGAGCCTGCAAGGCGCCACGGTGGGCGTCGAGGGCATCTCGGTGGCCGCGGGCACGTACCAGGCGCGCCACGTGCGGTACGCCTACGGCGCGGGCAGCATCGACTGGTGGCTCTCGAACCAGGTGCCCGGCGGCCTCGTGAAGTACACGGTCACGGGCGGCGACGGCAAGAAGGCCGGCAGCCTGCAACTCTACAAGGTCGGCACGGGCGCCAAGCCCATGCTGCAATAGCCATGCGCCGGGCCGCCCTGCTCGCGATCGCCGTCGCGCTCACAGGCGCGGCCCGCGCCCCTGAGGGCTTGCCGCCCACGGCGCCCTACTTGCAAAACGGAACGCCCGGCGGCGTCACGCTCGTCTGGCGCGACGCCGATCCGAAGCCGGCCACGGTGGTTCTGACGGACGACTGGGGGCACCAGGCGGCGCAAAAGCGCGTGACGGCGGCGCCTCAGCAAGAGGTGACGCTTTCGGGACTCACGCCCGGCGAGGTGTACCGCTACCGCGTGGTCGAGCAGGGCCGTGTGCTCGGCTCGGGACGCTTTCGGAACAATCGACCGGCGGGTGCCGACCACATGCGCTTCGCCGTCATCGGGGACATGGGCGAGGGCCGTGCCGTGCAGTTCGCGCTCGCGCGGCAACTGACGGACTGGCGGCCCGAGTTCGTGCTCGCGGTCGGCGACATCATCTACCCCGAGGGCGAGGGCACGCTGTACGGCGATCGCTTCTTCGGCCCGTACGACGCGCTGATGCACGAGGCGATCTTCTACCCGGCGCTCGGCAACCACGACGTGCTGACCGGCAACGGGGCGCCTTACCTCGCGGCCTTCGCGCTGCCCAGGTCCCCCGGCAACGAGCGCTACTACGCCTTCGACTGGGGCCCGGCGCGCTTCTGGTGCCTGGACTCGACCCAGTCCCTCGCGCCGAATTCGCCGCAGTACCGCTGGTTCAGAGCCGACGCGGACGCGAGCGGCGCGCGCTGGAAGTTCGCCTTCTTCCACCACCCGGTCTATTCCTCGGGTTTCCACGGCTCGACCTGGTCGCTGCGACACTATCTGGAACCGATCTTCGCGCATGACCACTTCGCCGTGGTGTTTTCGGGGCACGATCACGACTACGAGCGCACCAAGCCCCAGCACGGCGTCACCTATGTCGTCACGGGCGGCGGCGGCGCGACGGTCTACGGCATGTGGGGGCCTTCGCGCTTCACCGCCGCCGAGTCGTTGCGCCACCACTTCGTCGGCGTGAGCCTGTACCACGACACGCTCGCGCTGCAGGCGGTCGACCCACAGGGGGAAGTCTTCGACGCCGCGGTCCTTCGGCGACCGGCCGATTGACGATCGGCCGGCCGCTGAAGGACCGCAGATT
>DATNPP010000130.1:0-2550 GCA_036703175.1 Oscillatoriaceae cyanobacterium | reverse complement strand
CCCTCGCTGCCGGCAGACGAGATCAAAGGTATCCGTGTGGTGCGCCAGGGTTTCCACGCCTACGAGCGCGGCAGCGTCGTCGAAGGCACCGACCCGCGCGGGCGACGCTATTTCTGGTTCGGGCTGGAGGACGTCGAGCATACGCCAGGTCACGAAACCGACCTCGAAGCGGTGAGCGACGGCTACATCGCGGTCACCCCGCTCCAGCTCGACCTCACGCACTACCCTTCGCTCGGCCTGCTCGGCGAGCGTTACGGCTAGCCCAGCAGCACGAATACCGCGCCCATTGCCAGCGAGCCGACGATGACGTGGCCGGCATCGATCAGGAACAGCTTCAGGCTGCGCTGCTGGAAGAGGTAGTTGATCGCGATCGTCGGAGCCATGATCGTCGCGCCGAAGCCGATGGCCATCATCCAAATCACGTGCACGGGCGGAGCGGTGCGCGCGAGCAGGTGCCCGAACATCGCCGAGACCACCAGTTCAGCGACAAGGCACAGGCCGAAGGACAGCGCCGGGCCATTCTTCGCCTTGGGCGTGCCCTCTGGCCACAGCTCCTTCTGCCACATCTTGCCGAACAGCACGCCATACCACAAAGCCCCGACGGCGAAGAACGCCACCGCGCCCAGCACGACCGCCAGCCAGTTCACCGGTCCCATATTCCCTCTCCTTTTCCCCGAGAGCACGGGTCTAGCCCAAACGCCGCTCCGGGTGTAGGGGGCGCCGCGATCATGGCAACCCGCATCCCCGACGCCCCGAAGGTGGGCATGGTCAGCCTTGGCTGCCCGAAGGCATTGGTCGATTCCGAGCGCATCCTCACGCGCCTTCGCGCCGACGGCTACGCGATGAGCCCGGATTACGCCGGCGCCGACGTGGTGCTGGTCAACACCTGCGGCTTCCTCGACAGCGCGAAGGAAGAGAGCCTGGCGGCGATCGGCGAGGCGATCGCCGAGAACGGGCGGGTGATCGTCACCGGCTGCATGGGCAGCGAGGCCGAACTGATCCGGGCGAAGTTTCCGGCGGTGCTCGCGGTCACCGGCGCACACCAGTACGAGCAGGTGGTCGACGCGGTGCACGACGCCGCGCCGCCGAGCCTGGGGCCGTTCGTCGATCTCATTCCCCAGCCTGACGTCAAATTGACCCCGCGCCACTACAGCTACCTGAAGATTTCAGAGGGCTGCAACCACGCCTGCGCGTTCTGCATCATCCCGCAACTGCGCGGGAAACTCGCCAGCCGGCGGATCGACGCAGTGCTGCGCGAGGCCGAGAAGCTGGTCGCCGCGGGCACGAAAGAGCTGCTGGTGATCAGCCAGGACACCAGCGCTTACGGCGTCGACACCCGCCACGAGGCGCGCGAATGGCACGGGCACCCGGTACGTGCGCACATGACCGACCTTGCCCGCGAGCTCGGCACCTTGCGCACGCCCGAAGGCCAAGTGCCGTGGGTGCGGCTGCATTACGTATACCCGTACCCGCACGTCGACCAGGTGATCCCGCTGATGGCCGAGGGGCTGCTGACGCCGTACCTCGACATCCCGTTCCAGCATGCCAGCCCGAACGTGCTGCGTGCGATGAGGCGCCCGGCGAACGAGGCGCGCGTGCTCGAGCGGGTGAACGCCTGGCGCGAGCTGGTGCCCGACCTCACTATCCGCTCCTCGTTCGTGGTCGGCTTCCCCGGCGAAACCGAGGACGATTTCCGCTACCTGCTCGACTGGCTCGAGGAAGCCCAGCTCGACCGGGTGGGAGGGTTCCGCTTCGAGCCCGTGGAAGGCGCGGCGGCCAACCTGCTGCCCGACCCGGTGCCCGACGAACTCAAAGAGGAGCGCTACGCCCGGCTGATGGAGGTCACCGAGCAGGTCAGCGCCGCCAAGCTTGCGGGCAAGGTCGGCCGCGTGCTGCCGGTGATTGTCGACGAGGTCGGTGAGCCCGACGAGGACGGCGACATCGGCGCCACGGCGCGCAGCCAGGCCGACGCTCCGGAGATCGACGGCAACGTGTTCCTGTGGAACGTGCCCGCCGAGTTGCAGCCGGGCGACTTCATCGACGTGCTGATCGAGGATTCCGACGCGCACGACCTCTTCGGCGTGCCGGCACAATAACCTAGGTTGGTGTCGGAAAGGCCGCCTAAGGCGCTGAACTTGCGCCCAATTCACCGCCCGTCCTCGGATCGGGGCAATTCGCCGCTTTTATGGAACGCTTCGTTTAGGATGGAATTAACCACCGTCAGGGGCGCGCGTTTCGCTGTCCGCAATCGAGGAGAATTCAATGTCCCCTTCCAAAAAAATAATCGCTCCGGCCGTTATCTTGCTCGGCGGACTGGCGCTGAGCGGCTGCGCCACCAAGGGCTACGTCAACGACCGGATCGCGTCGGTCAACCAGCGGATTGACGGCATCGATTCGCGGCTGCAGACCGTCGAAGCCACCGCCAACCAGGCGCTGTCGACAGCGCAGGCCGCGGCTGGCCAGGCGCAGCAGAACAGCGGAAGGATCGATCAGCTGAATGCACGGGCGGACAGCCTCGACCAGCGGGTGTCGCAGATGCAGCAGCAGCGG
>DATNPP010000107.1:0-2287 GCA_036703175.1 Oscillatoriaceae cyanobacterium | reverse complement strand
TCAACCTCATCTTCACGATCGAAGGCGAGGAAGAGATCGGCAGCGCGAGCCTGCCGCTCTTCTACCGGGACCATCGCCAGCGCCTCATGCAGGCCACCGCGGGCGTGGACTTCTACTTCACGCAGGAAGCCAACGGCGAGGTCGAGGTGGGCCTCGGCGCCAAGGGCATGATCCACCTCGAGCTGCGCAGCTGCGGCGGGCACTGGTGCACGCCGCGCGAGGACGTGCATTCGAGCGCGAGCCCGCTCATCGCGAGCCCGGCCTGGCGATTGGCCCACGCGCTCGCCTCGCTCAAGGATCGCGAGGAGCAGATTCGCGTGCCCGGCTTCATGGATTCGGTCGTCTCGCCGTCGCCCGAGGATCTGGCGCTGATCACGGCCTACTGCAAGCGCATGACGCGCGAAGACTTCATGCAGCGCTACGGCGCGAACGCCTTTCTGGGTGACGAACAGGGCTTCAGCACCGAGCAGCTCGTGCAGCGCTTGCTTTTCCATCCGACGCTCAACCTGGCCGCCATGACCGCCGGCGAGCCGGAAAGCCGCGGCGACAAGACGATCATTCCGGCCGAAGCGCGCGCCTATATGGACGTGCGGCTGGTGCCCGAGATGGAGGTCGAGGAGACCGTCGCCCGCATTCGCAAGCACCTGGACGAGGAGGACTTTCGGGACATCGAGCTGCACGTGCACGAGGCCTACTCGTGGTCCAAGGTCAACGCGCACGATCCGATCGTCAAGACGCTGCTCGATTCCTACCGTTACCACGGCATCGAGCCGCTGCTGATTCCCAGCATGCCCTGGAGCTCGCCCTACTACCTCTTCGACCGGCTGCTCGGATTGCCCTACGTCATCTTCGGACTGGGGCACGGCGGCGGCGCGCACGGCCCCAACGAATATTGCTCGGTGCCCGGCATGTTGGCCTTCGAGAAGTCCGTCGCGACATTCTTGTACAACTTCGCGGCGCAGGGCGATTTGGGCGCGCCGGACTACCAGATCTGATCCGTTCGCGCCGTAAAAAATCGGCATCGGGCGGCAAGTTTAACGCCTCCATAACCTATAATAAAAACAGGTCGATGGGAGGCCGTCATGGGTTTCGCGAAATCCAATCTGCTGCTTCTGACGGTGCTCGCCGGATTGCTCGCCGGCTGCGGCGCCGGCTATCAGATGGTCTACGACCCCACGACCGGCACGTACGTCCAGGCGATGTACAATCCCGCGACCGGCACCTACGTCCAGGCGAACGGCATGCCACTGGGCAGCAGCAGCGCCTATGGCAGCACCTACGATCCGTACGGCAGCACCACCGACACCAGCAGCGCTTACGGCACGAGCTACGACACCAGCACGGCCTACGGCAGCAGCTACGATCCGTACGGGACCTATTCCTCGCCCACGGCGGTGCCCACCGCCGCCCCGACGGCCGCGCCGCAGACCTCGATCGCGGATCAGCCGGTGCTCAACGCCTACGTGCTGCGCTCGGATCAGTCCGGATTGCTCGGCTACGGCAAGGTCGTGGCGAGCGTGCAGGTGGAGAACCCCAGCAACCGTAGCCTCAGCGGCACGCTGCGCGTCGTGTTCACGGACGCCGGCGATCCCACCGCCAACGTGCAGAGCCAGCGCGTCACGCTGCATCCGCTCGAGAAGCAGGTGCTGACCTTCACGGCTTCCGGCCACATCGACGGCGCCCAGGCCTCGATCACCACCGACGGCGCCACCACGGCTCCTGCCTCGACCGGCAAGAGCACCATGACGGACCTGAACTAGCCCCGCGGCGCCTCCCCCCCACCGAGGGGAGGGGGCGCACAAGTTGGGGGCTTGGCTCCGGCGGGCTCCTGAGTTACAATAACTTCTCGATCCTTTGTTCTGGATCGGGGAGGCCTTTTGACGATCGCCACGACCAGCGCCAGCCTCGAGAGCGCGCTTCAGGCCCATTTCGGCCTCGCGGGCTTTCGTGAGGGACAGCGCGAGGTCGTCGAATCCGTGCTCGCCGGTCGCCACACGCTCGCGGTGATGCCCACCGGCCGCGGCAAGTCGCTCTGCTACCAGTTGCCCGCCGTGATGCGCCCGGGCACGACGCTGGTCGTCTCGCCGCTCATTGCGCTCATGAAGGATCAGGTCGACGCGCTCACGGCGCGCGGCATTCCGGCCACCTTCATCAACAGCAGCCTGGATCCCGAAACGCAGGCCGAGCGCATCGCCGCGATGCGCGACGGCGCCTACAAGCTCGTCTACGTCGCACCCGAGCGCTTTCGGCAGCAGGCCTTCGTCTCGGCGCTCGCCGCCATGACGAT
>DATNPP010000085.1:0-1675 GCA_036703175.1 Oscillatoriaceae cyanobacterium | reverse complement strand
CGCGCGCTACACGCGGGACCTCACGGCGCTCGCCGAGGAAGGCAAGCTGGACCCGGTCGTGGGCCGCGACGAGGAGATCGCGCGCGTCGTGCGCATTCTCTCGAGGCGCACCAAGAACAATCCCGTGCTCATCGGCGAGCCGGGCGTGGGCAAGACGGCGATCGCCGAGGGGCTGGCGCGCTTGATCGCGCAGCGCGAGGTGCCGGACAGCCTCAAGGACAAGCAGGTGCTCGCGCTGGACCTGGGCAGCCTGGTCGCCGGCACCAAGCACCGCGGCGAGTTCGAGGAGCGCCTCAAAGGCCTCGTGGACGAGATTCGCAAGCGCGAAGGGCAGATCCTGCTCTTCATCGACGAGTTGCACACGATTCTGGGCGCCGGTGCGGCCGAGGGCGCGATGGACGCGGCCAATCTGCTCAAGCCGATGCTCGCCCGCGGCGAGTTGCACGCGATCGGCGCGACGACCCTCGACGAGTACCGCAAGCACATCGAAAAGGACGCCGCCCTCGAACGCCGCTTCCAGCCCGTGCTCGTGGGCGAGCCGGACACGGATCAGGCGATCGCCATTCTGCGCGGCTTGCGCGGCGCGTACGAGTCGCACCATCGCGTGAAGATCACGGACGCGGCGATCATCGCGGCGGTCGACCTGTCCGAGCGCTATCTGATGGACCGCTATTTGCCGGACAAGGCGATCGACGTGCTGGACGAGGCCGCGGCGATGCAGCGCCTCGCGAGCGAGCGCGGCGACGGTCTCGAGAGGCTCGAGCGCGAAGTCGAGCGCCTGGACCGCGAGAAAGAAGCGGCCGTGCGCGCGGAGAACTACGACCGCGCCGACGGCTTCAAGCGCGAGCTCGAGGCCCGTCGCACGGAGCTGGCCGAGTCGCGCCGCGCGCACCAGCGCGAAGCCGGCGCCAACGAGCCGACGGTCGACTACGACCAGATCGCCCGCGTCGTCGCCGAATGGACGCGCATTCCGGTGCAACGACTCATGCAAGAGGAGCGCGAGCGCCTCATGAGCATCGAGGCCGAGCTGCATCGGCGCGTGATCGGCCAGGAGGAGGCCGTGCGGGCCGTGGCCGAGGCGATTCGCCGCAGCCGCGCCGGCATGAAGGATCCGAACCGGCCGATCGGCAGCTTCATCTTCCTGGGCCCCACGGGCGTCGGCAAGACCGAGCTCGCGAAGGCCCTCGCCGAGTTCCTGTTCGATGACGAGAAGGGCCTTATCCGCTTCGACATGTCCGAGTACCAGGAGAAACACACCGTGTCCCGTCTGGTCGGCGCGCCTCCGGGCTACGTGGGTTACGAGGAAGCCGGGCAACTGACCGAGGCGGTTCGCCGTAAGCCTTACTCCGTGCTGCTCTTCGACGAGATCGAAAAGGGGCATCCGGACGTCTTCAACATTCTGCTGCAGATTCTCGACGACGGGCGGCTGACGGACTCGAAAGGGCGCGTGGTCGACTTCAAGAACACCGTCGTGATCATGACCAGCAACGTCGGCAGCGAGTACCTCTTCGACCAGCAACAGGCCGGATTGGCCTACGGCGGGCCCGAGTGGGAGCAGGCGGAGGCGCGCGCGATTGACGCGCTCAAGTCGGCGTTCCGGCCGGAGTTCCTCAATCGCGTGGACGAGACGATCGTCTTCCATCCGCTCGGCCAGCCCGAGCTGCTCGAGATCGCG
>DATNPP010000075.1:0-1565 GCA_036703175.1 Oscillatoriaceae cyanobacterium | reverse complement strand
GCGACCGTGATGCCCTGCATCAACACCGCCTGTGTGAGCGCCTGGCGCAAGCCGTCCTCGTCGAGCTGGTTGATCAAACTCGCGTGCGAGGGCGTCAGCGTGTCGAAGACCTTGGTGCTCTCGGCCTGCTTCCAGGCCTCGAGAATGTCCGGGCTCAGTTTGAGCAGCCGCGTGCGCATGTGCACGTAGTCGCGCGTCTTGCCCAGGCGCTCGCCGAGCTGCTCTTCGGTGAAGCCGTACTTCTGCTTGAGCTTCGAGAGGTACTCGCCTTCCTCCAGCGGCGTGAGGTCCTCGCGCTGCAGGTTCTCCAACAGCGCCAGCACGGCCGCCTCGTCGTCCTCGTAGTCGCGCACGAGGGCGGGAATGGTCGCGAGGCCGGCCCGCGTGGCGGCCTGGTAGCGGCGCTCGCCGCAGACGATGCTGTAGCGCACGCGGTCGGTCTCGGAGATCTGCTTGCGCGCGATCACGATGATTGGCTGAATGACGCCGTGGGCCTTGATGCTCTCGGCGAGCTCAGCGAGCGACTCCGGATCGAAACTCTGGCGCGGCTGGCCCGGCATCGGCGCGATTTGATCGAGCGGCAGCTGCGGAATCGGCGTGCCGCGCGACTGGCGCTTGGCGATCGCCAGCTGGTCGAAGGCGCGCAGCGAAGTGGTCGTCTGGCTCATCGTCGCCCCCTAAACCGCCGCCGCGAGGGCGTAATCTTCGACCTCGGCGCCGCGGTTGTTCGCCTCGCGGGCGCACACGGCGCGGGCGCGATCGCCCGAGATGAAGAAGGCGCCGTCGGCGAAGGCCGATTGCATCATGTTGAAGGCCAGCGTGCAGACGCGGCGCGGAATGCCCTTGCTCGCGAGGTACAGCAACTCGATCGCTTCAGGGGCGAACAGCGGCGCGCCGCCCCAGCCGGCGACCTGCAGACGGAACTCGACCAGCTCGGCCACCTCGTCGCGCGTGAGCGGATCGAGCGTGGAGGTCGTGAAGATGCGGCTCTCGATCTCGGGGTGCTTGGCGAGGTTCTGCCGCAGCGCCTCCTGGCCCACGAGCACGATCGAGATGGACTTCTCGTCGAGCGCCGAGAAGTTGTTGATTTGCTTGAGGATCGGCAGCGGCCCGTTGCCGCGCGTGCCGTCGTTGAGCAGCTGCGCCTCGTCGATGATCAGCACCGGGTGGCGGTTCTCGGCGTAGATGCCCATCAGGTACTGCGCGAACTGGTCGAACTGGGCCAGCTTGGTGGCCTTGCGCGGCACGCTGTAGAGGTCGCAGATCAGCTTGAGCAGCTGCAAGCCGGTGTAGTTGGGGTTCGAGATGACCTGCACGTCGTACTGCGGCTGATCGGAGAGGATCATCATCAGACGGCGCACGAGCATCGACTTGCCAGCGCCGTACGCGCCCACCACGCTCACCATGCCCTGCTTGCTCTCGATGCCCATGAGCGTGCGGCTCAAACAGGCCTTGAGATGCGGCGTCAGGTACTGCCAGCGCGGATCCTCACTGAGCTGGAAGGGCAGCTCGACCAGGCCGAAGTGGCTCAACAGGTCGGCGATGGAGCGGGGTTGGAAGCTGTC
>DATNPP010000072.1:0-1633 GCA_036703175.1 Oscillatoriaceae cyanobacterium | reverse complement strand
GGCGCGCTCGCCGCCCGCCTGGCCCCCGCGCGCCCGGCGCCGGCGCCCGAGGCCTTTATCGGCCGCATCGCCGTGCTGATTCCGGCGCACAACGAGGAGGCCGTGCTCGGCGGAACGCTGTCCGCGCTGGCGCGCAGCCGCTTTCCGACGCGTGCCTACGACGTCTTCGTCGTGGCGGACAATTGCCTGGACGCGACCGCCATGGTCGCCCGGCGCCACGGCGCCTACGTGCTCGAGCGCCGCAGCAACGGCCAGAGCACCAAGGGCCAGGCGCTGAAGGCGCTCTGGGAGCAGGTGCAGCGCCCCGAGCACGCGGCGGTGGTGGTGCTCGACGCCGACAATCACGTGGAGGCGGGCTTCCTCGGGGCGATCGCCGCCGAATTGGGCCGCGGCTATCCGGCCGTGCAGGGCCTGCGTCGCGCCAAGAACGAGGACAACGGCACCGCCGGCCTCGACGCGCTGACCGAGCTGTGCACGCACCGCATCGGCGCGGCGGGCCGCCGCGCGCTGGGCCTCAACGGCCCGCTGATGGGCTCGGGCGTGGGCTATGCGGCCGCGCTCTTCGATCGCTACATTCGCGACGTGGGCGACGCGCTCAATGAGGATTGCGACTGGCAGGCGCGCATGGCCCTCGAGGGCCTCACGATCGCCTGGACGCCCCGCGCGGTAATCTTCGACGAGAAGACCGGCTCGGCGCAGGCGCTGCAGACGCAGCGCAACCGCTGGATGGCCGGCCGCGCCCAGGTCGCGCGGGCGCATCTGCGCCAGCTGCTGCTCAAGGGCCTCACGGGCAATCGCAACGCGCTCGACATGGCGGCCTTCTTGCTGAGCATTCCACGCGTGCTGATGCTCGCCGGTTGGGGGAGCTTCTGCCTGCTCGGGCTCGCGCACGCGCCGGGCTTCTGGCCGGCGTCCGTCTGGTTCGCGTGCCTGGCGCTGTTTGCGCTTTACGTGCTATTGGGCCTCGCGCTCGACGGCGCGCCGCGCTCCGCCTATCTGGGCCTCGGCCGTGGCGTGTTGCAGTTGCCGCGCTTCGCCTGGCAGATGGCCCATGCGACCGGCAAGGCTCTCGTCGGCGCGCGCGTGCGTTGGATTCCCACGCCGCATAGTCACTAGCGGAGTTACCGATGACCACACTTGCGCTCGAATGGCGCCAACGCCCCACCCGCCTCGCCCGCAAGGGCTTTCAGTACCTGCTCAAGCGCCTGCTCGCGCCTCTCGCGCTGCGCGGCGTGAGCTCGCTGGGCTCGGGGGCGCGCGTGCGCGGCTGGCCGTGCGTGGAGAACGAGGGCGGCGAGATTCACATCGGCCGCAACTTCGCGCTGTTCAGTTACCTCGCCAAGGTGCAGCTCTACGTCGGTATGGGCGGCAAGCTGATCATCGGGAACGACACCTTCGTCAACAACGGCACGGTGCTCTCGGCCTCACAGCTGATTCGCATCGGCGATCGCGTGAACATCGCGCCGCAGTGCATGGTGATCGACAACGACTTTCACGGCACCGACGAGCGCGGCGGCAAGCCGAAGATGGCCCCGATCGTGATCGAAGACGACGTCTGGCTCGGCACGCGCGTGACGGTGCTGCGCGGCGTGACGATCGGCCGTGGCAGCGTGATCGCCTCGGGGGCCGTGGT
>DATNPP010000067.1:0-3697 GCA_036703175.1 Oscillatoriaceae cyanobacterium | reverse complement strand
GGCGCGCTCGCGCGCGCCCCGTTATACGGTGGTTTAGGCTTCGGCCGAAGCGCCGATCAGCTCGACCTTGCCACCCGCGGCTTCGATCTTCTCGCGAGCCGAAGCGGTGACATGGTGAGCGCGAACGGTCAAAGGCACCTTCAGCTCGCCACGACCCAGCACGCGCACGCCGTCCAGTTCCTTCTTCAGCAGACCGATCTGCTTGAGGCTGTCGGCGGTCACCTCGGCGTTCGCGGCGAAGCGGACGAGATCGCCCACGTTCACCTCGGCCCACTCGAGGCGGCCCGGCATACGGAAGTGCTTCTTCTTGGGAAGGCGACGGTAAAGCGGCATCTGGCCGCCCTCGTGGCCGACCTTCATGCTCTCGCCCGAGCGTTGGCCCTGGCCGTTGTAGCCGCGCGTGGACGTCTTGCCCATGCCCGACCCGTGGCCGCGACCGACGCGCTTGCCGCCATGCGTGGAGCCCTCGGCGGGCTGCAGTTCATGGAGTTTCATCTCGGACCCCCCTACTCCGACACCGTCACGAGGTGGCTGATCTTGTTGATCATGCCGCGGATCGTGACCGTGTCGTAATGCGTGGCGGTCGAGTTGAGCTTGCGAAGGCCCAGCGACTGCACCACCAGGTGTTGCTTCTTGTTGTAACCGATCGGGCTCTTGGTCAGCTTCACGGTGATTTGCTTGGCTTCGGTGTTCTGGGTCTTCTTAGGCATGACGCGTTCCCACCAAATCTTCCACGGTCAGGCCGCGATCGGCGGCCACTTCGGCGGCGCTGCGCAGCTGACGCAGGCCGTCGATCGTCGCGCGGGCCGAGTTCAAAGGCGAGCTCGCACCCAGGTTCTTCGAGAGCACGTCGTGAATGCCGGCGAGCTCGAGGACGTTGCGCACCGCGCCGCCCGCGATAACGCCCGTGCCCTTGGAGGCGGGCTTGATCAGCACGCGGCTCGCGTCGGCGGCGCCGACCACGAGGTGCGGAATGGTCGTCTCGACCATCGGCACGGTCACGAGGTCCTTGCGCGCGTCGGCGACGGCCTTCTGAATCGCGGCGATGACCTCGGCGGCCTTGCCGACACCGATGCCGACCTGGCCCTTCTGGTTGCCCACCGCGACGATCGCGCGGAAGCTCATCTTCTTACCGCCCTTGACGACCTTCGTCACGCGGCGGATCTGAATGACCTTCTCCTGCCACTCGGACGGCTCTTTCTCGACGCGGTCACGGTCGGAGCGGCCACGGTGGCCACCATCGCGGCCGCCGCGGCCCTTGTTTTCGGTATTGCGGTTATCCACGAATGCCTCCCTAGAAGTTCAGGCCCGCTTCGCGAGCGGCCTCGGCCAGGGCGGCGACGCGCCCGTGATACAGGTTGCCGCCGCGGTCGTACACCACGGCCTCGATGCCGGCGCCCTTGGCGCGGCTGGCCACTTCGCGGCCGACCGCCTTCGCCGCCTCGACGTTGGAGCCCTTGTCGAGCTTCAACTGCAGGCTGGACGCCGAGACGAGGGTATTGCCCTGCACGTCGTCGATGACCTGGGCGTAGATGTGCTGGCCGGAGCGGTACACCGCGAGGCGCGGACGCTCGGTGGAACCGAACACCTGCTTGCGGATGCGCGCGTGGCGCACTTGCGTTTGCTTCTTGCTGCTTTTCTTGGTGATCATGAGGCGGCCCCTTACTTCTTCTTGCCGCCGGACTTGCCGGCCTTTCGGCGAATGACTTCGTTCTGGTACTTGATGCCCTTGCCCTTGTACGGCTCGGGCGGACGCACCGCACGCACCTTGGCAGCCATATCGCCGACGAGTTGCTTGTCGATGCCCGTCACGACCACCGAGGGACGCGGTCCGGGCGGCACCGTGAAGGTGATGCCTTCGGGCGCGGTGATCTCCACCGGGTGGGAGTAGCCCATCTGCAGCGTGAGCTTGTTGCCCGCCACCGCCGCGCGGTAGCCGACGCCGTTGATTTCGAGCGTCTTGGTGAAGCCGTTCGTCACGCCGTTCACCATGTTGGCGACGAGCGTGCGCGACAGGCCGTGAAGCGAGCGCGCCACCTTGGTGTCGCTGTTGGGCTGCACGAGCACCGTGCCGCCGTCCTGGCTCACCGAGACCTCAGGGCGCAGCGTGCGCGAGAGCGCGCCCTTGGGGCCCTTCACCGAGACCGTTTGACCTTTGATTTCGACCGTGACGCCCGCGGGAACGGTAATGGGGCGCTTGCCGATACGAGATTGCGACATGCTTCCTCCTACCAAACGTACGCGAGGACTTCGCCGCCGATGCCTTGCTTGCGGCACTCGCGGTCGGTCAACACACCGCGCGGGGTCGAGAGGATCGCGATCCCCAGACCGCCCAGCACGCGGGGCAACTCATGCTTGCCGGCATACACGCGCAGGCCGGGCTTGGAGATGCGCTTGAGGCCGGTGATGACCTGGCGCCGGTTCGCGTACTTGAGGTACACGCGGATGGCCGGCTTACCGTTCTCGGCGCTCAGCGTCTCGTAGTTCTCGATGTAGCCTTCCTCTTTCAGCACACGGGCGATCTCGCTCTTGAGCTTGGAGGCGGGCACGTCGGTGGTTCCGTGGTTGACGATACTCGCGTTGCGAATGCGGGTCAACATATCCGCGACGGGATCGGTGACGGGCATAATGTTCCTTTCACATAGGCTGCGTTTACGCCGTCTTTGTGGCGTACGGCCAGCCGGGGATACAGGCCAGAAGGCGTGAAATTCTACCACGCCCCCGGGCGTTTTGGCTAGCGAGCCTCCGGACGCGACGTCGGCTGACGTCCCGCCAACGGCTCAGCAAGCGCTGATCGGCCTCCCAAGGGAGGTACCGACAGGCGAGGGGGCCAACGTCCTGACGGACCTTGGGCCCCCACCGCCATTCCCCTTGCGGGGAGCAATTCCTGCGGAAAAGCTCGCGCTTACCAGCTGGACTTCACCACGCCGGGGAGCTTGCCCTCGTGGGCGAGCTGGCGCAGCTGGTTGCGGCACAAGCCGAAATCGCGGTAGTAGCCGCGCGGACGGCCGGTGAGCTGGCAACGGTTGCGAATGCGGTTGGGGTTCGCGTTGCGGGGCAGCTTCTGCAGCTTCTCGCGCGCCGCGTTGTACTCCTCGACGCTCTTCGCGCCGCCGGCGAGGATCGCCTTCAGCTCAGCGCGCTTGGCCGCGTACTTGGCGACCAGCTTCTGCTGACGGGCGTGCTGCTCGAGCTTCGACTTCTTGGCCATGGATGACTCCTTTACTGGGCGCTGGCGCCGGACTGACGGAAGGGCATACCGAAGTGACGCAGCAGCGCGCGCGCCTCTTCGTCGGTGCGGGCGGAGGTCACGAACGTGATGTCCATGCCGCGGACCTTGTCGACCTTGTCGTACTCGATCTCGGGGAACAGCACCTGCTCCTTGAGGCCCAGCGTGTAGTTGCCGCGGCCGTCGAAGCTCTTGTCGCTCACGCCGCGGAAGTCGCGGATGCGGGGCAGCGCCAGCGACATCAGGCGATCCATGAACTCGTACATGCGATCGCCACGCAGCGTGACCATCGCGCCGATCGGCATGCCGGCGCGCAGCTTGAAGGTCGCGATCGACTTCTTGGCGCGCGTCACGACGACCTTCTGCCCGACGATCGCCGTCAGATCCGCCACGGCGCGGTCGAGCGCCTTGGGGTTCTGGATCACTTCGCCCAGGCCCATGTTGACGACGACCTTCTGAACCTTGGGG
>DATNPP010000036.1:0-6998 GCA_036703175.1 Oscillatoriaceae cyanobacterium | reverse complement strand
CCCACTCCCGGCGGTTCACCAAAGGACTTCGTCTACCGGCTGACCGCAAGGAGACGCCCTCTCCCAGTCCGTGTCCCTGCACGGGCCACGGACGTCCCTCTCCCCCGCCGGGGAGAGGGCGAGGTTATTGCCGGCCTTCGGCGAGCCAGCGGGCGACGTCGGGGGCGCAGTAGCTGACGATGAGGTCCGCGCCGGCGCGTTTGACGCTCGTCATGGTCTCGAGCACCACGCGGGGCTCGTCGATCCAGCCGGCGCGCGCGGCGGCCTTGATCATCGCGTACTCGCCCGAGACGTGGTACGCCGCGAGCGGCAGGTTGGTCTGTTCGCGCACGCGCCAGAGGATGTCCAGATACGGTACCGCGGGTTTGACCATCAGCATGTCCGCGCCCTCCAACTCGTCCAGCGCGGCTTCTTTCAACGCCTCGCGCGCGTTGGCGGGGTCCATCTGGTGGCTGCGGCGATCGCCGAACGCCGGCGCGGAGTCCGCGGCCTCGCGAAAGGGCCCGTAGTAGCCCGAGGCGTACTTGACCGCGTAGCTCAGAATCGGCACGTCCTGGTATCCCTCGGCATCCAGCAGCGTTCGGATGGCTTTCACGCGCCCGTCCAGCATGTCCGAGGGCGCCACCACGTCCGCCCCCGCCTGTGCGTGCGACAGCGCGGTGCGCGCGATCAGTTCGAGGCTCGGATCGTTGAGAATTCGCTCGCCATCGAGCAACCCGCAGTGGCCGTGAGAGGTGTACTCGCACAGGCACACGTCCGTCATCACGACCATTGCGGGCACGGCGCGCTTGAGCACCGGAATCGCCTGCTGCACGATGCCGTGGGCGTCGTACGCGCCCGTGCCGTGTTCGTCTTTTTCGGGCGGCAAGCCGAAGAGGATCACCGACCGAATGCCCAGCGCGGCCAACGCGACGACCTCGCGCTCCGCCTCGTCGATCGAGAGCTGGAACACGCCCGGCATGCTCGACACTTCGCGCCTTTGGCGCGTGCCCGGCACGATGAAGAGCGGATAGATGAAGTCGCTTGCGGCGAGCGTGGTCTCGCGGACCAACTCGCGCAGCGCGGGCGTGGCGCGCAAACGGCGGGGGCGCAGGGCGGGAAAAGCGGACATGGGCAACTCCTTCTGGTGCGGCCCGATCTTACCGCGTCCGCCCCGCGGGGCGCAAAGCCGTTACTCGACCGTGACGCTCTTGGCCAGATTGCGCGGCTGATCCACGTCCAAGCCGCGCAGGCGCGCGATGTGGTAGGCGAGCAGTTGCAGCGGAATCACGTTCACGATCGGCGAGAGGAACTCGCTGGTCGCCGGCACGTAGACGGTGTAATCGACGTGCTCCTGAATCGCGATGTTGCCCTCGGTGGCGATCGCAATCACCACGCCGTCGCGCGCCTTGACCTCCTGGATGTTGGAGAGCACCTTCTCGTAGGTCGGGCAGTCCGTCGCCACGGCCACCACCGGCATCTCGCCCGTGATGAGCGCGATCGGGCCGTGCTTGAGCTCGCCCGCCGCGTAGGCCTCGGCGTGGATGTAGCTGATTTCCTTGAGCTTGAGCGCGCCTTCGAGCGCCGTCGGGTAGTTGAGACCGCGGCCGAGGAACAGGAAGTCGCGGAAGGTCGTGAAGCGGCTCGCCAGCTCGCGAATGCCGCGGTCGTTCTCGAGGATGCGGCTGACCACGCCCGGCAGCTGCTTGAGCTCGCCGATCAGCCCGCGCACCTGCTCGTGGGTCATTTTGCCGCGCGACAGCGCCAGATGCAGCGTGACGAGCATGAAGCCCGCGACCATCGAGGTGTAGGCCTTGGTCGAGGCGACCGAGATCTCGGGGCCGGCGTGCAGGTACAGGTTGCCGTGGGCCTCGCGGGCGATCGCCGAGCCGATCACGTTGATCAGCCCCAGCACCGTCGCGTTGCGGCGCTTGGCCTCCTTGACCGCCGCCAGCGTGTCGGCCGTCTCGCCGGACTGCGAGACGACGATCAGCAGCGTGTCCTCGTCGAGGACCGGATTGCGGTAGCGGAACTCGCTCGCGAGGTCGATCTCGACCGGAATGCCCGCGAGGTCCTCGAGCAGATACTTGCCGACCAGGCCGGCGTAGTAGGCCGTGCCGCAGGCCACGATGCAGATGCGATTGAAGCGCTGCAGCTGATCCGGCGTGAGGCCGATCTCCTCGAGGAAGATCGAGCCCTCGCGTTCGTCGAGGCGGCCGGCCATGACGTTGCTGAGGCTGGTGGGCTGCTCGTGGATTTCCTTGAGCATGAAGTGCTCGTAGCCGGCCTTTTCGGCCGCCACGAGGTTCCAGTCGATGCGCGCGATCTGGAAGTCCACCGCCTCGCGCTTGGAGGTGTACATGTCGACCTTGTCGCGGCGCACGTCCGCCACCTGGCCGTCTTCCATGTACACGATCTGGCGGGTGCGCGAGAGGATCGCGGGAATGTCCGACGCGAGGAAGTTCTCGTTCTCGCCGATGCCGACGATCAGCGGGCTGCCGCGGCGGGCGCCCACGATGCGCTCGGGATCGCGGCGGTGCATCGCGGCGATCGCATACGTGCCCTCGACGCGGTCGAGCGCCTTGAACACGGCGGCGAGCAGGTCGCCCTCGAAGAAGCTCGCAATCAGATGGGCGAGCACCTCGGTGTCCGTGTCGCTCTTGAACTTCACGCCGGCGGCCATCAGCTCGCTCTTGAGCTGCACGAAGTTCTCGACGATGCCGTTGTGGACGACGACCAGATCGCCTGAGCCGTCCGTGTGCGGATGCGCGTTGTAGGTGGTGGGGCGGCCGTGCGTGGCCCAGCGCGTGTGGCCGATACCGACGCTGCCCGTCGGCGGCGCTTCGAGCACCTGCGTCTCGAGGTTGCGCAGCTTGCCGACCTCGCGGCGCAGGTCGACCGTGCCGTTGTTGGCGATCGCGATGCCCGCGGAGTCGTAGCCACGGTATTCCAGGCGCTTGAGGCCGTCGACGAGGATGTCTGCCGCGTTCTGGTCACCGATATAGCCGACGATACCGCACATAGTCTGTCTTCTCTCCTGTGGTCCTAGCGCTCGCAATGGCGTGAAAACGCCATCATAGCATCCTGACGGAGCGTCCGCAACATAACGGCTCGGCCTCCGGCCGGGCTCCTGCCGGGCTGGCAAGCACCATCGGATGGCTGGATGCATGGGGCCTATACCCGTCCGACGGTTCGAATCCCGGCTCGCTCGCCGTGAAGATTTCCGCCGCGGCGCTCGAAGGCACCACGTCATCGCGCCGGCTTGAAATAAAAGACGGCGTTTTTCCAGGAGGCCGCGACGTAAATCGTTCCCGCGCGTGTGCCAAAGAAGCTCACCGGCTCAAATCCCGCTTCGTACACGTCGAGAACCCGGCCGTCGGCGTCGAGCTCTTTGATCGCGTCCGACGCGAAGGGGGCCACCCAGACATGGTGACGCGCGTCGACGAAAAACGCACGGGCCTGCTCGCTCATCTGGAAGGTTCTCAAGACCTTTCCGTCTCGCGATACGGTGCAAATGGATCGCGTGGTGTTTGCCAGCACATCAATCGCGCCTTGAGGAGAAACGCAGATCGCATCCGGCCGGACGCTGAGCGGCAGCGTGTGCAACACCTCGCCCGACGACGAAAGCTCCATGATGCGAGCATCCGCACCATTGCCGTCGAGATCGCCGTAGCAGGAAACCCAGAGGTTTCCCTGGCTGTCCCTGACAATCGAGCTCGGCTGGGTTCCGACCACGACGGCATGCTGAAGCGTGCCTGTAGCGGAATAGAAGTCGAGTCGGCCCGAATCGTCGTCCGCGATGCAAAACGAACCGTCGTCCGCGGCCGCGATGGCCGCGACGTCGCCCCTGACGTCGAAGCGTTTGATGAGCGCGCCATCGAGCGCGTATTTTTCGACCGTGTCGGTGTCCTGCCGCGTGATCCAGAGGTTCGCTCGGGTGAGCCAGACGTTTTGAATGAGGTGATGCGTTGGAGGAGAGAGTTGCACCTTCGTTCGAATGAACTTCGGCGTGAGTGGCGCCGCGGACCGCGGATCGTAGGTGACCCAAGAAGCGGCAAATGCCGATCCGGTCCGCCCGAAACAAGCGACCGCAACAAGAAATCGCAGGGACGCGAAGAATCTGACGCTGTTCACGGTGCCATACCCCTCGGAAGCCGCATTCCAGAACCACGCGCGCGCTGGATTTCGAACGCGTGGTTCTCATTCTAGCAGTCCTGCTCGCACGGCCCCTTCCGTCGGCGATCGCGCTCGCCGGATTCTGCTAAAATGGAGCGTTGCCCGCGATCGCCGGGCAGACGTCCGCGCTGAACGAGGGAGAGACCGTGAAGGCTTTGACCGGCAAGGAAATCCGTCAGAAGTACATCGAGTTCTTCGAGGCCAAGGGCCACAAGCACCTGCCCAGCTCGAGCCTGATTCCGCACAACGATCCCACGCTGCTGCTGACCGTGGCCGGCATGGTGCAGTTCAAGCCGATCTTCATGGGCGCCGAGCCGCCGAAGTTCACGCGTGTGACGACTTGCCAGAAGTGCATCCGCACGGGCGACCTCGAGAACGTCGGCCGCACGGCGCGCCACCACACGTTCTTCCAGATGCTCGGCAACTTCTCGTTCGGCGATTACTTCAAGGCCGAGGTGATTCCCTGGGCCTGGGAGTTCGTCACCGGCGTGCTGGGCTTGCCCGCGGAGCGCCTGTGGATCTCGATTTTCGAGACGGACGACGAGTCCTTCCGCATCTGGCAGCAAGCCGGCGTGCCGGCCGAGCGCATCGTGCGCCTGGGCGAGGACGACAACTTCTGGGCCGCCGGCCCGACCGGTCCTTGCGGCCCGTGCTCCGAGATCTATTACGACCTCGGCCCCGAGTTCGGCTGCTCGGGCAATCCGAACGCGAAGCTCGGCGAGGACGACACGCGCTTCCTCGAGTTCTGGAACCTCGTGTTCATGGAGTTCAATCGCGACGAGGCCGGCGTGCTGACGCCGCTGCCCAAGAAGAACATCGACACGGGCATGGGCCTCGAGCGCATCGCGGCGATCATGCAGCGTGTGCCGAACAACTTCGAGACCGATTTGTTGAAGCCGATGCTGCTGCGCGCGGCCGAGATCGCCGACGTGCCTTACGGCAAGGCGCCGGCGAGTGACGTGTCGCTCAAGGTGATCACGGATCACCTGCGCGCCTCGGCCTTCATGATCGCCGACGGCATCGTGCCCTCGAACGAAGGCCGCGGCTACGTGTTGCGCCGCATCATCCGCCGCGCCTACCGTCACGGCCGCCTGCTCGGCGTCCAGCGTCCCTTTCTGAACACGATGGTGCCGCTGGTAGTCGACCTCTACGGCGATTTCTATCCCGAGATCGCCGACCGCCAGAAGGTCATCACCGAGACCCTGCTCGCCGAAGAAGAGCGCTTCGGCGCCACGATCGACCGCGGCATGGCGCTGCTGGACGACGCGCTGACGCACGTGGGCGCGCACAAAGAGCTGAGCGGCAAAGTTGCCTTCGAACTGCACGACACCTACGGCTTCCCGCTGGACCTCACGATCGAGCTGGCCGGCGAGCGCGGCATCAACGTCGATTTGCGCGAGTTCGAATCCGAGATGGAACAGCAGCGCGAGCGCGCCCGTTCGGCGCGTGAGGCCGCGGGCATTCGCTTCGACGCCGAGGTCGCTTCGAGCGCGACGAGCGAGTTCCTGGGCTACGAGAAGATCGCCGAGGTGGACACCGTCGCCGATGTGCTCGACCTGGGCAAGGGCAAGAAGGGCGTGATCCTCAACCGCACGCCGTTCTACGCGGAATCCGGCGGCCAGGTGGGTGACACGGGCGTGCTGGTGCACGTGCGTGGGGCCGAGCAGGCGCTGACCTTCGGCAACTACGCGGATCGCGTGGCCGCGGCGGACGTGGTGCGCGTGCTCGACACGCAGAAGCGCCATGGGGCCATCGTACACGTGGTGCCGGCCGATGCGGCCGTGCAGGTCGGCGATCGCCTCTATGCCCTGGTCGACGAGCCGCGCCGTTCGGCGATTCGCCGCCATCACAGCGCGACGCATTTGTTGCATGCCGCGCTGCGCGACGTGCTCGGCACGCACGTGACGCAGGCCGGCTCGCTGGTGGGCCCGGACTATCTGCGCTTCGACTTCACGCTGGCGCGTGCGATGACGCCCGAGGAGATTCAACGCGTCGAGCAGCTGGTCAACGAGAAGGTGCTCGAGAATTTGCCGGTCGAGACGGCCGTGATGTCCTTCGACGAGGCCCGTGGCTCGGGCGCCATGGCGCTCTTCGGCGAGAAGTACGGCGACAGCGTGCGCGTCCTGACGATGGGCCCTTTTTCCAAGGAGCTCTGCGGCGGCACGCACGTGTCGCGCACGGGCGACATCGGCCTCGTCAAGGTGACGGGCGAGTCCGGCATCGCGGCGGGCGTGCGGCGCATCGAGGCCGTGGCCGGAATGGCGGCGTACAAGCTCGTAAGCGAGATGGCGCAGGCCGTGGCGGGCCTCGGCGATCGCCTCAAGGCGCCGGTGGGCGAGTTGCCCGAGCGGGTGGACCGCTTGCAGGATCAGCTCAAGGGCGCCGAGAAGCAGGTCAAGGCGCTGCAAGGCCAGCTGGCCGTCGCGCAGTCCGAGCGCCTGCTGGCGCAGGCGGCCGAGGTGGACGGCGTGCGCTACATCGCGGCCTCGGTGACCGACATGGCGGCCGACGCGGCGCGTGAGGCCGTCGGCGCGCTGTCGCGCGAGCTGGGCACCGGCGTGGTGCTGCTCGCGAGCGTCACGGGCGGAAAGGTGTCGGCGGTCTGCGCCGTGTCGGACGACCTCACGGCCACGCTCAAGGCCGGCGACGTGCTCGCGGCCTTCATGGCGCGCATCGGCGGCCGTGGCTCGGGCAAGGCCAACTTCGCCCAGGGCGGCGGCGGCAACCCGGAGGCCGTGCCGGCCGCGGTTCAGGACTTCGCGGCGATCGTGCGCGAGGTCAAGGGCTCGGTGAAGGCGTAGCTCGCCCCCTCCCCCTGGTGAGGGGGAGGGACGCCGAAGCCC
>DATNPP010000033.1:0-3833 GCA_036703175.1 Oscillatoriaceae cyanobacterium | reverse complement strand
CGCTCGGTTGGGGCAGGGGCGTTTCGCTCATTGCGAGCCCCACTTGAGCGCCAGCGCCCTCATGGGCTGGCCAAGATGCTCGTACGTCGTTTGCAACCGCGTACGCGTGGGCGCATCCTGAGGCGCCAGTTGCAACGCGTGCGTCAGCACGGGCAGCGCCGCGCGGTATTGATGCGCGTCGAAGAGAAAGCGGCCCTCTTGCTGCCAGGCGAGCGCAAGCGTCGGCGTCAGCACCGTCGCCTCGTGCAGCGACGCGACGGCGGCCTGCTCGTGATGCGACATTCCCTGCGCGAGCCCCTTGAGCAGCCAGGCGTCCGGATCGTGCGGATCAAGGGCCAATGCCTTCTCGCAGTCGTCCGTGGCCCGATCGTAGCGCTTCTGGTAGTAATAGCTGCGCCCGAGCTCGCGCCAGCCGGGCTCGTACTTGGGCAGCGACGCCATGCCGGCTTCGAGCGGCACGATGGCCGAGCCGTACTGCTGCCGCGCGAGCCAGGTCGACGCCTCCGCGACGTAGGCGCAGACGTTGTCGCGGTGCGTGGCGAGAAAGGGCCCGATCTTGGCCTCGGCCGCCTCGTATTGCCCCTGCGCGAGCAGTTCGAGGCCCGGGCGCAAGCCCGGGGCCTCGTAGCCCGGCAGATGAGCGAGGGGCAGCGGGAGCATGCCTAGCCGAGCACGCCGACGCAGCGATCGCAGAGCGTGGGATGCGCCGCGGACTTGCCGACCGCCGGCGAGTAGACCCAGCAGCGCTGGCACTTCTCGCCCTCGGCGCGCTCGATCGCGACCGCCACGCCCGCCCCTTCGACGGCGCCCTCGGCCGGCTTCTCGTCCGCACGGGCGAAGCGCGCCTGCGAGGTGATGAGCAGCTGGGCGATCGCCTCGGGCGTCAATCCCTCGAGATGCGTGCGCATCGCGTCCGTCTCCGGATACAGCACCACGCGCGCCTCGAGCGCCGAGCCGATGCGCTTGGCCTTGCGCGCCTCTTCGAGGCCCTTCAAGGCCACGTCGCGCCAGCGCTGAACCGTCTCCCAGCGCGTCTTGAGCTCGGCGTCCGTCCATTCGGGACGCACGGTCGGCCAATCCGAGAAGAAGACGCTCTCGCGGCCCTCGCGGGTCGCGTCGTCGAGGAAGTTCCAGACGTCCTCCGCCAGATGCGAGAGCACCGGCGCCACCAGCGTGGTGAGGGTCATCAGGATCGTGTGCAGGGCGGTCTGCGCGCTGCGGCGCTTGCGGCCGTGCGCCGACTCAGCGTAGAGCGTGTCCTTGAGGACGTCGAAGTAGAAGCTCGAGAGGTCCACCACGCAGTAGTTCTGCACCACCTGATAGAAGCGGTAGAACTCGTAGCGCTCGAGCGCCTCCGTCACCTCGGACACCACCTCGTTGAGGCGATGCAGCGCGTAGCGATCGACCTCTTCGAGTTCGCCGTACGGCAGCGCGTCCTTGGGCGCGAAGTCGTAGAGGTTGGACAGCAAGAAGCGGGCCGTGTTGCGGATCTTGCGGTAGATCTCGGCCATCTGCTTGAGGATGTTGTCACTCACGCGCACGTCGTTGGTGTAGTCGACGCTCGCGGCCCACAACCGCAGGATGTCCGCGCCGTACTGCTCCATCACCTTGGCCGGCTCGACGACGTTGCCGAGGCTCTTGCTCATCTTGCGGCCCGTCTCGTCGACCACGAAGCCGTGCGTGACGACCGTGCGGTAAGGCGCGCGGCCGCGCGTCGAGACCGCCGTCAGCAGCGAGGACTGGAACCAGCCACGGTACTGATCGGTGCCCTCCATGTAGAGGTCCGCCGGCCAGGACAGGTGCTCGCGCGTCTCGAGCACCGCCGCGTGGCTACTGCCCGAGTCGAACCAGACGTCCATGATGTCCTGCTCCTTGCGGAAGTCCGCGCCGCCGCAGCCGGGGCATGTGGTGCCGTCCGGCAGCAGATGCGCCGCGTCGTGCTTCCACCAGGCGTCCGAGCCTTCCTCGGCGAAGACGGCCTGCACGCGCTGAATCGTCTCAGGCGTGAGCAGATGCTGATTGCAGCCGTTGCAGTAGAAGATCGGGATCGGCACGCCCCAGGAGCGCTGGCGGCTGATGCACCAGTCCGAGCGGTTCTCGACCATGTTGGCGATGCGCACCTCGCCCGAGGGCGGAATCCACTTCACGTCGTGGATCTGCTGCAGCGCCAGCTCGCGGAAGCCCTCCACCGACGCGAACCATTGCTCGGTCGCGCGGTAGATGACGGGCTTGTGGCAGCGCCAGCAGTGCGGGTAGGAGTGCTTCATCGCGGTTTCCTGAATCAGGAAGCCCGTGTCCGCCAGATGCTTGGTGATGACGGCGTTGGCCTTGTTGTAGCGCTGGCCGGCCACCAGCGAGCCCGCCTCTTCGGTGAAGACGCCCTTGGCGTTCACGGGCGCGAGAACGGGCAGCTTGTACTTCTTGCCGACCTCGTAGTCCTCGAGGCCGTGCCCCGGCGCGGTGTGCACCAGGCCCGTGCCCGCTTCGGCCGTGACGTGGTCGCCCGTGATGACGAGGCTCGTGCGCGGCAAGAAAGGATGCTGCGCCTGCAGCATCTCGAGCTCCTGGCCCAGAAACTCGGTCACCGGCGTGCCTTGCAATCCGGTCTCCTTGAGGAAGCGCTCGACCAGCTCGGAAGCCACCATCAGGTAGCCGTGCTTGTCCGTCTTGAGCACGGTGTACTTGAACTTGGGGTGCACGGAGATGCCCAGGTTCGCGGGCAGCGTCCAGGGGGTCGTGGTCCAGATGACCAGGTAGACCGGCTCGTTGATCTTCGCGAGCTTGGCGACCATCGCCTGCGAGGTCATCTTGAGCGGGAATTTGACGTAGATGCTCGGGCTGATGTGCTCGTCCGAGTACTCGACCTCGGCCTCGGCGAGGGCCGTCTCGCAGTTCGGGCACCAGTAGACCGGCTTGAGCCCGCGGTAGATGTAGCCCTTCTGGGCCATCTCGCCGAAGACCTCGATTTGCTTGGCCTCGAACTTGGGATCCATCGTCAGATAGGGATGCTCCCAGTCCGCGAGGATGCCCAGACGGCGGAAGCGCGACTGCTGGCCCGCGAGGTTCTGCTCGGCGAAGCCGCGGCACTTCTCGCGCAGCTCGAGCACCGTCATCGAGTGGCGGCCGTCCGGCACGTCTTTCAGCACGGCGTTCTCGATCGGGAGGCCGTGGCAATCGTAGCCGGGCACGAAAGGCGCGTAGTAGCCGGCGAGGGCGTGGTACTTGACGACGACGTCTTTGAGCACGCGGTTGAGCGCGTGGCCGATGTGGATGTTCGGCGAGCTAAGATACGGCGGGCCGTCGTGCAGCATGAAGGTCTTGGCCCCAGCACGGCGCGCGAGCACCTTGTCGTAAATGCGCTGCGCGTCCCAGCGGGCCTGGAACTCGGGCTCACGCTGGGCCGAGTTCGCCCGCATGGGGAACTCGGTGGTCGGCAGGTTCATGGTGCTCTTGTAATCGCGCTCGGGGGTCGCGACCCCCTGCTGGGTAGGTTCCACGTTTCAAAGTCCTTTCCAGGGCGAAGCCTCCCGTCATAGACGAGAGGCCCCGGTGCCTAATAACCTGTTCGCTGCTTCTAGAAGGAGCGGCGCATGCTGTTGCGCAGGAATTCCGGGATGTCCGGGCCATCCTCGGTGCCGCCGTTGCGCGCGGCCGGAATCGCCGGCTGCGGGGCTTGCGGCATCTGCGGCAGCGACGCGGGAATGCTCGCGGCCTTCTCGGGCGTAATCGCCCGCTGAATCGGCGTGACGTTCGGCGCGGCGATCTTGGCCGCGTCGAAGCCCGTCGCGATGACGGTGATGCGGACCTCGCCCTGCATCTTCTCGTCGACGACC
>DATNPP010000030.1:0-2890 GCA_036703175.1 Oscillatoriaceae cyanobacterium | reverse complement strand
GGAAAGCGTAAGTACGCCATTTTGCCCTCTCCCCCGGAGGGTGGGAGAGGGGGCGACCCCAGGCCAGTTTCGGTTGACGCCAGTTGGGATTTGCGGCCGACTCGCGGTCGCCCCCTCACCCGGTTTTCGCCCCTGGACGGGGCTCAAACAGCCCTCTCCCACCGGGGGAGAGGGCAATGTCCACTCCGAGCTTTGACCTTGAGTTCAAGCGTAAAGCGGCGTCGAGAGAACCTGGCGGTAGACTTCGAAGGGGATCTTGCACGCGCGGTCATACGCCAGGCGATCGCCCGCGCTCGTGGCGGCGGCGGTTCCCAGTAGCAGCCAGATATAGGGCCGGGCCGATAGAAAGGCCATCTGGGACGCGATCGCCTCCACACTCGGCGCCGCCAGCAACGCCTGTTGTTGATGCAAGAAGCCGTCCGCCGCGGCGCTCTCGCCGAGCACGCACGGCAGGCCGCTCGCGGCCGCCATCCAGACGCTGAACGGCACCCCCGTGCCGAGCCCTGCGGGCAACGCCGGAAAGAGGCCGAAGTGCGCGTCCGCGAAGGCCAGCCGGAGCGCGGTGGCATTCTCGGCGATCACGATTTCGGTCTTCGCCTGCAGATTCCGGTCCGCGATCGCCTGGCGCAGCGCCGTCTCGAGCAGCGGCGGAATCACGACCGACAGCCTTGCCTCGCCCGCGACGCGCGCAAAGGCGTCCAGGGCCGTATGCAAGCTCGCAAGCTCGTGCCGCGCGCCGGCCGTGACCCAGCGCAGCGGCGATTGGGAGCGCGCGTGATACGGGCGATTCTGATTCACCACCAACGGCGGCGGCGCGATGCGCAAACGCTCGGAGGGACACCCCTCGGCGAGCAACCGGTCGGCCGCGATGGGACTCGGCGCCAGCACGCGCGCGAAGGACTCGAACGCGACGGATCCGCCGTCGCGCGGCCAGGACAGCACGACCGGAATGTTGCGCCGCTGCGCCGCCGCGCACAACGGCGCGCTGTCGTGCAACGTGTGCAGGTGCACGATCGCGACGTCCTGCTCGGCGAGCCACGCACTCAGCGTGTCCACTTGGGCCGGGCGCCGGGTCAGTCGCTGCCAAGCACGTTGCCAGAGCCCCGGACGCGGCGCATGCGCGGGCACGCCGTCGACCACGAGCGGCGTAAAGGCCGCGCTCGTGTCGATCCAGTCTTCCGGCCCATAACAGGCCAGGGCCGCATCCGGCGGCAGAACGTGCAGAACGGTGGGCATCCGTCGCCTCGCTTCGCTTCCATGCTAGGCTGGACGCCCCGTGCCCACAAGGGTGCACGCCTAACGTATTCTAAACCGCTCCGTGCTACAATGCGCCCATGCGCGCATTGCTGCAACGGGTGAGCCAGGGAAGCGTCAGCGTCGAAGGCGAGGTGCTCGGCCGCATCGGCCGCGGTTACGTCGTCTTGCTGGGCGTCGGGCCCAACGACACGCCTGCCGAGGCGGACTGGCTCGCGCAGAAAATCGCCGATTTGCGCCTGTTCGCGGACGCCGAGGGCAAGATGAATCGCTCGCTTGCCGACATCGGCGGCGAGGTGCTCGTGGTCTCGCAGTTCACGCTCTACGCCGACGCGCGCAAGGGGCGCCGGCCGAGCTTCACGGACGCGGCGCCGCCGGCGATCGCCATTCCCCTCTACGAGCACTTCGTCGCCAAGCTGCGCGCGCTCGGCTTCACGGTCGGCACCGGCCGCTTCGGCGCGGACATGCGCGTCGAGATTCACAACGACGGCCCGGTGACGATCTGGCTCACGCGGGAACCGGGCGAGGCATGACCACGCGCGTGCGTCCCGGCCGCGTCGAGGACCTCGAAGCCGTGCTCGCGATGCTCAACGACCCGACCTCGATCCACCGGCGCGAACAGTGCCGCCACGCCGAGCAGCCGGAATCCGCGGCGCAACTCTACGACCGCCTGAACGAGGACGACAACCTCATGCTCGAACGGGACGGCGTGCCGATCGGCTACGCCTCGTGGCAGCGCTACGGCGAGCACGCGCATCTCAACGTCATGGTCGTCGCGAGCGGGCATCAGCGGCAGGGGTACGGCAAACAGCTCTTCGGCGCGTTTCTCGATCGATTGCATGAACAGGGCGTCGAGAGCGTTTCGCTGCGCGCGTATCGCGATTCGTCCTGGGCGATCGCCTTCTACGACGGCCTCGGCCTCGCGCGCTACGACGCGAGCCACGAGCAGTACCTGGGGCCCGGATTTCTGCATCTCAAACGATTATCAATGGCGCAGGGCCAGTGGCCGGCGCCGGACAAAGCGCTGTTCGTCGGCTATCTCTAGCCAAAAAGAGGCCGGGCGATCGCCCGGCCGAGTGCGGTTTCGCTATTCCTGCTCTTCGATCTGCTCCTCGAGCTGTTGGTCCGGAATGAACTCGACATCCTGATTGTCCACGTCGGGCATCGAGGACTGGAACTCGACCGTCTCCTGGTTTTGAAGATCCTTTTGTTGCGCCTTGCGATCCTGAGGATTCATGCCAACCTCCCTCTACTCCTTAACAATCCGTTACGCCGGATAAGACTAGGGTAGCAACGGCTTTAACGAGCGTCAACGCCTCAACGGCCGTCATTCCGCGCCCTTCGGCGGCGCGTGCGTTTCAGTCCGCTCGCCCGCGGGTTGGCTCGTGAACACGAAACCCGCTTCGCCGTGGTCGCACACGACCACGTCGCCGGGCTGGAACTCGCCGTTCAAGATGTACTTCGCGAGCGGGCTCTCGATCTCGCGCTGAATCGCGCGCCGCAGCGGCCGTGCGCCGTAGGCGGGATCGAAGCCGATGCGGGCGATCGCCTGCTTGGCGTCGTCCGTAAAGGTCAGGTACAGATCCTGGCCGCGCAGGCGATGGGCGCTGCGCGCGAGCAGCAGATTCGCGATCTC
>DATNPP010000720.1:0-2894 GCA_036703175.1 Oscillatoriaceae cyanobacterium | reverse complement strand
CAGGCTCGCTCCGCGCAGCACCAGGCCGACCGTGCCGCCGTCGGGGCCCGTGAGATGGAGGCCGACACGCAGCTCGGGCACGTCGGGATTCGGCTTGCCGCGGCCGAAGAGCGCCAGCAGCTTGAACAGCAACGCGAGGCGGCGATCGAGCTTGACGGGGACGGTGGCGAGGTAACGCTGAAGCACGGCTTCGGAACCGGCGAAGCGGGGCTGCCAGCCGGGAAGCGCCGGGGCATCGAGCGGAGGCGGCAGGGGCTGCCCGTTCGCCGATGCGAGAGTCCAGCCGAGCGCGGCGGCCAGTTGCTCCGTCGGCTGGGGCTCGCCCGCACGCAAGGCGTAGGCGCCGCGAACGCCCTCACTCACGGCACGCGTGAGCGCGTCCGCGAGATCCTCGTCCCAGAGCAAGTCCAAGGGGGCCGACGTCCGCGGCAGCGAACGCCGCTGGAATGCCGCGCGCCACGGCTCAGCCAGCCGGGGGCCGACGACGAGGCCCGCGTACAAGTGTGTGGCCCCGCGCCCCTCGCCGGATGCCCAGGCGTCGATGACCGCCGAATGCGTGGCCGGGGTCGTCCAGAGGGAAACCACCTGCGTCACACCGGCCCGATGCGCCGCATCCAACAAGACGTCGAGGGCCTGTGCGCTCATTTCGGCGGGCGCGAGCAGCACCAGGACGTCGCAGGGCTGCAAGGGCGCGATCGCGCCGGGGGGCGTTTCGATCCAGCGAACCTTCGGGTTCGCCACCGTCTGGGCCTCGCTTGAAACCCAGTGGACCTCGGCCACGTTTCGTCGGGCAGCCAGGCGTGCCAGCACGGCCGGGGCCGCGGCGCCGTCGCCGTACACGGCCACCCGCACGCGTGACACGGGGCGCGTGGCTCCATCGGCTGGCTGCGTCTGGTGTGGCATGACGCTCTTGTACCCGAGCCTGCCGCGACCGGCCAACCGGTTCTCCATCTTCGAAATACGTCGTCGTCCGGCCTTCAGCGCTCTCGGTAGATGTCCCGGCGGTGGCCGACGCGGATGACGGTCACGAACAGCACACTGGGCGCGGATTGGAATACCACACGGTAATCGCCGATTCGAAGTCGCCATTGCTCGCCACCGACGAGCTTCTTCACGTTGGTCAACGTCGGCGCATCGGCCTCGAGTTCGGCGATCAGTCGCTTCAGGCCGTTGGCGATCGCCTCCCGGACGGGACGCTCGAGTTTCTTGAACTGTCGAGCCCCATTCGGCGTGAACTCAACCCTCCATGGCATCGCACTCGGCCATCAGAGATTCGAGAGTCACGCCGCCCTTCTCGCGGTATTCCGTCAGCGAGGCGGCCACTTCGGCCCGTTCCTCGTCCGTGAAAGGTTCGTTATCCAACGTCGCCTGACGCAGCCCTTCGGGCAGGTTCGCCTCACGCTGCCGGCGATCCTGCACGTAGCGAGCGAAGTCCAACACCTCACCCGCCAAATCCTCGCTCAGTGAGTCGATCAAGTGGTGCAAATGCTCTTTGTTCGTGCTCATAGACTCACCTCGCCCGCCCAGCCGAGCGCATCCGGAACGATGATCTCGAGCCCATTATACCCGTGGCTGATTCCCGAAGGAATCGTGAAACAGATAGGTTCGGCCCGCGTCTTTGGAGTCAGACGCGCGCCGTGGCCACCCGTGGCGTGCTCACCAGGTTCTGGAAATACAGTCCCAGCTCGGCCGCGCCCACGCCCCACGAGTACTGCTCCACGATGCGCCGCCGCGCCGCCGCGCCCAGGCCCGTTGCGAGCGTGGGATTGTCGAGCAGCGTGCCGATCGCCTCGGCGAGCGCCGAGAGATCCCCCGGCGGCACCACCAGGCCGCAGCCCTCGAGCAGTTGCGGAATGTCCGACATCGCCGTCGAGATGACGGGCAGGCCCATCGCCATGGCCTCGAACAGCTTCATGGGCATCTGGCCTACCGCCGCATGCGCGGGGCGCTGGGGCAGCACGACCAGATCCGCCATCGCGAGGAACTCGGGCGTGCGCGTGGGGGGCTGGGTGCCCAGCAGGACGACGCGATCGTCTTTGGCCGCGAGCTCGCGCGCGTAGACCGTCTCGGGGCCCACGATCACCAATCGCCAGTCGCGGCGCGTGCCCAGCTTGTCGAGCGCGGCGGCGATGTCGCCCACGCCCTTGGCGGGATGGGCGATGCCGGCGAAGACGATCAAACGGTAGTCGTCCAGGCCGTAGTGGCGGCGCAGGGATTGGCGATCGCCCCGCGCGGGGTCGAAGAGATCCGTGTCGACGTACTGCGGAGCGAGCACGCCGCCGTGGCGGCGCTGGAAGAAGCTCGAGACCACCGTGCGGCCGTCGGCGAGGCCGATCTGCTTGTCGAGCAGCCAGGTTGCCAGGTAGTTGTTGGGCTCGTGCAGGTGGGGCAGGGCGTAGGCCATGTTCTTGAGCGTGTACTTGCTCCACGGCTGGATCATGAAGAGCTCCCAGTCGTCGATGTCCACCACGACGGGGATGCCCGTGTCGCGGCGATGGCGCAGGGCCACGCCGTACGAGCTCGGGCGGGGCTTCATGGCGTAGATCAGATCGCCCGTGATGCGCTTGCGCAGCTCGCGCTCGGCGTCGCGGTAGGCCGCGGGGGAGGTCACCGGGATCTGGGTGTAGGGGAAGTCGCGCGGCGCGTTTTGCTCGACTTTGTTTTCGTCGAAGACGAGGCCCAGGACCTCGACCTCGAAGCGGCGCTGCAGCATCTTGGCGAGCAGGCGCACGCGGTAGAGGGGGGCGGAGATTTCGTCGGATGCCAAAATGGTAATGCGCATACGTTCCTCCCAAAGCGCGGTTCTACATTGCCCTCTCCCCCGGAGGGAGGGAGAGGGATATTTCACCGCCGTGCAGGCGGTGAAATCGGGAGCGGGGGCGACCCCAGGCCAG
>DATNPP010000018.1:0-15465 GCA_036703175.1 Oscillatoriaceae cyanobacterium | reverse complement strand
CGTGCCATGTATCTCCGTGTTCCTTTCTCTTCGCTTAATCTCGTTTTATTCTACCAGGGAACGGTAGATTCCCGCCAGCCCTGGGCGAGGAGCGTCATGATTAAATGCTGGTTAATTATCAGGCCGGCGCGGAAAAGCTTGCGCCTTTCCACGCCGGGAACGAATGAAGGTTTATTAAGCCTTCACGCCGCGCGCCTTGGCGATGATGCCCTCGGCCACGTTGCGCGGCGTCTCCGCGTAGTGGCTGGGCTCCATGCTGAAGGTGCCGCGGCCCTGCGTCATCGAGCGCAGTTCCGTGGAGTAGCCGAACATCTCGGCCAGGGGCACCTGCAGCCGGATCGTCTGCAAGCCCATGGCGACTTCCATGCCCTCGACCATGCCGCGCCGGCGGCCCTGCAGATCGCCGATCACGTCGCCGGTGTTCTCTTCGGGGACAACGACCTCGACCTTCATGATCGGCTCGAGCAGGATCGGATCGGCCTTCTGGGCCGCGTCCTTGACCGCCATCGAGCCGGCGATCTTGAAGGCCATTTCGTTCGAGTCGACGTCGTGGTAGCTGCCGTCGTACAACGTGCAGAGCACGTCGATCATCGGGAAGCCCGCCAGAATGCCGCCCTCGAGGGCCTCGCGCACGCCGTTCTCGACCGCGGGGATGTACTCGCGCGGAATGATGCCGCCGACGATCTTGTTGACGAACGTGAAGCCCTTGCCGGTCTCGTTGGGGCCGACCTCGAGCCAGACGTGGCCGAACTGACCGCGACCGCCCGACTGGCGGACGAAGCGGCCTTCCTGCTTGACGGTCTTGCGGATCGTCTCGCGGTAGGCGACCTGCGGCTTGCCGACGTTGGCCTCGACCTTGAACTCACGCAGCAGACGGTCGACGATGATCTCGAGGTGCAATTCGCCCATGCCCGAGATGATCGTTTGCAACGTCTCGTGGTCGATGTGCACGCGGAACGAGGGATCCTCTTCCGCCAGCTTCGCGAGGGCGGTGCCCAGCTTGTCCTGGTCGGCCTTCGTCTTCGGCTCGATCGCCACGTGGATGACCGGCTCGGGGAAGTCCATCTTCTCGAGCACGATCGGCTTCTTCTCGTCGCAGAGCGTGTCGCCGGTGGTCGTGACCTTGAGGCCCACGGCCGCCGCCAGATCGCCGCAGTAGATCTCGTCGATCTCCTGACGGTGGTTGGCGTGCATCTGAAGAATGCGGCTGATGCGCTCGCGCTGGCCCTTGACCGAGTTCATCACGTACGAGCCGCTCGAGAGCATGCCCGAGTAGACGCGGAAGAACGTCAGCTTACCGACGAAGGGATCGGTGATGATCTTGAACGCCAGCGCGGAGAAAGGCGCGTCGTCGCGGGTCGGACGGCTGTCCTCCTCCTGCGTGTCGGGATTGGTGCCCGTCACGTCGGCGACGTCCGTCGGCGCCGGCAAGAACGCCAGCACGGCGTCGAGCATCGGCTGCACGCCCTTGTTCTTGAAGCTGGAGCCGGAGACCATCGGCACGATGCTGAGGTTCAGCGTGCCCTTGCGCAGACCGCCCACGATCTCTTCCTTGGTCAGCTCTTCGCCTTCCAGGTACTTCATCATGAGCTCGTCGTCCTGCTCCGCGGCCGCCTCGATCATGGCCGTGCGGTACTCGTCGGCCTGGGCCTTGAGCTCGGCGGGGATCTCGGTCTCCTGAATGTCGGTGCCGAGGTCGTTGCCGTAAATGACCGCCTTCATGTCGATCAGATCGATCACGCCCTTGAAGTTGTCCTCGGCGCCGATCGGCAGCTGGACGGGCACCGGACGCGCCTTGAGGCGGTCCTTCATCTGCTGCATCACGCGGAAGAAGTCCGCGCCCACGCGGTCCATCTTGTTGACGTAGACCATGCGCGGAACCTTGTAGCGGTTGGCCTGGCGCCAGACCGTCTCGGTCTGGGGCTGGACGCCGCCCACGGCGCAGAACACCGTCACCACGCCGTCGAGCACGCGCAACGAACGCTCGACTTCGATCGTGAAGTCCACGTGCCCGGGCGTGTCGATGATGTTGATGCGGTGATCCTTCCACAGGCAGGTGGTCGCCGCGGAAGTGATGGTGATGCCACGCTCCTGCTCTTGCACCATGTAATCCATGGTGGCGGCGCCTTCGTGCACCTCGCCGATCTTGTGCACCTTGCCGGTGTAGTACAAGATGCGCTCGGTCGTCGTGGTCTTGCCCGCGTCGATGTGCGCCGCGATTCCGATATTTCTGGTCCGCTCGAGCGGAATTTGCCTAGGCATCAGCCATTACTCCTATTGATTACCAGCGGTAATGGGCGAAGGCCTTGTTGGCTTCGGCCATCTTGTGGGTGTCTTCCTTCTTCTTCACCGAGGCGCCCACCCCGTTGGCGGCGTCGGAGAACTCGCCGGCGAGCTTCTCGACCATCGAGCGGCCCGAGCGCTTGCGCGAGTTGGCGATCAGCCAGCGGATGGCGAGGGCCATGCCGCGCTCGGCCTTGACCTCAACGGGCACCTGGTAGGTGGCGCCGCCGACGCGGCGGGGCTT
Organism: Oscillatoriaceae cyanobacterium; assembly: GCA_036703175.1. Lineage (GTDB taxonomy): Bacteria > Cyanobacteriota > Sericytochromatia > S15B-MN24 > JAQBPE01 > DATNPP01. The sequence continues at coordinate 12,938 of DATNPP010000018.1, read as the reverse complement.
GACTTCGATCAAAGGACGCACGTTCTGCACGGCCTTCTGGAAGACCTCGATCGGCTCCTTGCCGGCGCGGCCGGCGGCGTTCTCGAGGGCGCCGTAGAAGATCGACTCGGCGAGGCTCTTCTTGCCCTGGATCATCATGGTGTTGATGAAGCGGGTGACGAGCAAATTGTGGTAAACGGGATCGGGCGTCGGTTGACGCTTCACGATGCGACCGCGACGGGACATGGTCGATTCTCCTTACTTCTTCTTGGCGCCGGCCGCCGCAGCACCCGCCTTGGGACGCTTGGCGCCGTACTTCGAGCGGCTCTGCTTGCGGTCCTTGACGCCGGCGGCGTCGAGCGTGCCACGCACGATGTGGTAGCGCACGCCGGGCAGGTCCTTGACACGGCCGCCGCGGATCAGCACCACCGAGTGCTCCTGCAGATTGTGGCCGACGCCCGGAATGTAGCTCGTCACCTCGATGCCGTTCGTCAGCTTGACGCGGGCGACCTTGCGCAGGGCGGAGTTGGGCTTCTTCGGCGTCGTGGTGTAGACGCGGGTGCAGACGCCGCGGCGCTGGGGGCATTCCTTCAGCGCGGGCGATTTGGTTTTGACAGTCACCTTGATGCGCTCTTTGCGCACCAACTGGCTAATCGTGGGCAACGAAACACCTCCTGAAAAGTGGGAAACTAGTGAGCCTTCGCCGTGCAACGCTTCGGCATCCTGGCCGGGACCGGGCGCACGACGGGTGTCGCGCCCAGAGAAAATGGCCTTTCAATATACCGGGGAACGCCCAGCGGTGTCAAATCGCGGGCTTTCGGATCGCGCATTCGGCGATCGCGCGCCATGCCGCGCGCGGCGCTCAAAAGCAAGCATCCACGGGCCTCTCACGGCTCCGCCAAACGCCCGGATCCGTGGATCCGGATCTGAGTCCAGTATAAGGCCCGGTTAAATATTTGTAAATCCGGCGTTCAGCGGCGCAAGCGCGACAAAGAAGAAGGCCGGCGCTGCGCGCCGGCCTTCTTCAATCCCTTACTCCTCGTCTTCGGGGAAGACCGCCTCGCCGGGCGAGAGGTCTTCGGCCTCGAAGCTCGGCACGCCGCCCGCAGCCGCGGGTTGGCCGATGAGCTCGGAGCCGCCGGTCGGCAAGAGGTAATCCGGCGTCGCCGCCGCCTCTTCCTCGGGCTGGTCGAACAGGCCCGTGCCGGCCGGGATCAAGCGGCCGATGACCACGTTCTCCTTGAGGCCGTGCAGCCAGTCCTTCTTGCCCTCGATCGCCGCTTCCGTGAGCACACGCGTGGTCTCCTGGAACGAGGCGGCCGAGATGAAGGACTCGGTGTTGAGCGAGGCCTTGGTGATGCCCAGCAGCACCGGCTCGGTCTTGGCGTGACGCCCTTCCTTGTCGGTGATCAGCTGTTGCTCGCGGTCGAGCTCGAGCACGTCGACGAGCTCGCCGGGCAGCAACGTGGTGTCGCCCGGATCCTCGACGCGGCGCTTGCGCGACATTTGACGGACGATGACCTCGACGTGCTTGTCGCCGATTTCGACGCCCTGCGAGCGGTACACCATCTGGACCTCGTCGACCAGATAACGCTGGACGGCTTCGACGCCCTGCACGCGCAACACGTCGTGCGGATTGATCGGGCCTTCGGTCAACGGCTCGCCACGGCGAATCTGATCGCCGTCTTGAACCATGATCCGGCCGCCGTGCGGAATGGCGTATTCCTCGCTGCCGTGCTCGGCCTCGACGAAGACGCGCACGTTCTCGTCCGCATCGACGATCAGCTTGATCGTGCCTTCCTGCTCCGCGATGATCGCCGACTCCTTGGGCTTGCGGCCCTCGAGCAGCTCTTCGACGCGGGGCAGACCCTGAATGATGTCGCCGGTCTTGGCGCGGTCGTACACCAGGGTGGCGAGGTTCTCACCGCGCTGGATCATGTCGCCTTCCTCGACCATCAGCTGGGTGCCAGCCGAGATCAAGTAGGGGCGGCCGTGGCGGATCGCCACCGAGTTGGCGTCGATCACGCGCACGCGACCGGTGTCGGGGGCGGTCTGGCCGTCCGTGAGGGCATCGCCCTCGCGCACGACGTGGCCGTCCTCGACCAGCAGCTTGCCCTTGACGTTCACGATCTGCTCGTGGTCCGGCGTGATGAGCACCAGACGACGCACCTCGCCGCTCTCGGTCAGCCCGTTGAACTGCACGGTGCCGCCCGCGTGGGAGAGGATGTCCGTCTTGATGATCGAGGTGCCGGGCTTGACCGTCTGGCCGTCCTTGACCTCGAGCATCGTCACGATGCCTTCCTCATGGTGCTCGCCGAGGCGGCCCACCGAAGGCAGGTCACGACGCAGGTTCATGGTCTCGGTGATGACGACGGAGAAGTCGAGCAGCTGCTCTTCGCCCTCGGCCGCCTCGCCGCGCGGCGTCAGCTCGACGCGCGCCGCCAAATTGCCCAGGCCCGAGCCCTTGTGCAGCACGATCTCGGTGCGCACCAGCGGCGTGCCGGGCTTGACGCGCTCGCCGTTCTTGACCGACAGGCGCGTGACCGCGTGCAGCGACAGCTCCGGCGTGGACGTCTCGTAAGGCGGGACGGTCTCGACCGGGGCGATCGCGAAACGCTCGATCTGGCGGACGATCACGATGCGCTCGCCCTCGGCGCCCTCGATGACCTTGATCAGGCCCTCGTGCGGCGCCTCGAAGCCCTGCGCGAGCAGATCGCCCTTCTTGACCTGGTCGTCTTCCTTGACGTGCAGCTCGAGGCCCTCGGGGATCTCGAAGCTGGTGCCGGGGTAGACGAAGGCCTCCTTGACCATCTCGTTGTCGATGTAGAGCTCGAGGATGCCGGCCGTCTTGGTGAACGTCTGGCCGCCTTCGATCAAGCTGGTGCCCGGCTCGACGAACATGCCCGAGCGCATGCCCGGCGTGAGCTGCTCTTCAGGCTTGTTGATCGTGATCAGCTCTTCGGGGACGAAGACGATCTCGCCGCGCTTGGAGACGGTGCGCCGATCGCTGCGCTCGGAGAGGCTGCCCTCCACGAAGCGCACCTCACCGGGCGCCGGCACCGTGAGGCGCTCGTCGATGGTGTCGGCAATGACGACTTCGCCTTCCAGGCGCTGGCCGTTCTGCACGCGCAGCGTCCAGTGGGCGCCGGTCGTGGGCAGGCGCAGCACCATGTCCTTCTTGCCGGCCACCACCTCGGTGCCGGGGCAGGTCATGCTCGCGGTGACGATCGCGATTTCGCGACCCGCCGTGATCACGGTCTTGGTGCCGTCCTTGCGCGTCTGCACGTCGTTGCCGAGGCGCACGCGGCCACCGTGCTCGGTGACCATGCGGTTCTCGACGAGCACGTCGCCCTTCTTCACGATCTGGCCGGGCTTGATCATCGGGTGATAACCCGCCGGCAGCGTGTAGGTGTCGCCCGCGAGCACCCAGATCACGCCCGGGCGATCCGCCGTGCGCGTGACGTTGCCCTGGCGATCGCGGCGCTCGCCGGGACGGAAGCCCGTGAACTCCACGGTGCCCGCCAGGTCGGCCGAGATGTCCTTGTAGGCGCGCTCGGTGCTCTTGCGGCTCGTGCGGCCGGTCTCGACGATCGACTCGGCGAGCAGCTGGCCCTTCGAGACCTCCTCGCCGTCTTTCACGCGGATCTCGTAGCCCGCGGGAACGGTGAGGCTGTGGCTCTTCTTGGCCGTCTTGAGCGTGAGCGTGTGCTCGCGCTCGGTCACGAGAATCACGTCGCCGTGGCGCGTGCGGAACTCGCGGCTCGAGAGGTCCGAAGGCAGCTGGATCGTGCCGTTGTGCTCGGCTTTCACCACCGCCGTCGAGCTGCTCTTGGTGAACACGCCGCCGGTGTGGAACGTGCGCATCGTGAGCTGCGTGCCGGGCTCGCCGATCGACTGGGCCGCGATGATGCCGACGGCCTCGCCGATGTCGACGAGCTGATTGTTGGTGAGCGACCAGCCGTAGCAGTAACGGCACACGCCGTAGCGGCTCTGGCAGGTCAGCGGGCTGCGGATCATGACGCCCTGCACGCCGGCGCCGACGATCAGATCCACCAGCGGCTGCGTGAGCAGCGCGTTGGCGTCGACGAGCACCTCGCCCGTGGCCGGATCGACCACGTTGTCGGCGAGCACGCGGCCCTTGAGGCGCTCGGCCAGGGCGGCGACGACGCGGTCGCCGTCCTTGATCGCCGTCAGGCTGATGCCGCGCGACGTCTGGCAGTCCTCTTCGCGCACGATCACGTCCTGCGCGACGTCGGCCAGACGACGGGTCAAGTAACCCGAGTCCGCCGTGCGCAGCGCGGTGTCGACCAGGCCCTTGCGGGCGCCGTACGACGAGATGATGTACTCCGTGACGTTAAGACCTTCGCGGAAGTTCGACTTGATCGGCAAATCGATGATGCGGCCGGACGGATCCGACATCAATCCGCGCATGCCGACCAGCTGACGCACCTGCGAGAGGTTACCGCGGGCGCCGGAGAACGCCATCATGTAGACCGAGTTGAGGCGGTCGTACTTCTCGACGATCTGCTGCGTCACCTCTTCGGTGGCCTCGGCCCAGGTGTCGATCGCCTTCGAGTGGCGCTCGACCTCGGTGATCTCGCCGCGCAGGTAGGCCCGGCGCGAGCGCTCGATCTCCTTGTCGGCGGCCTCGAGGATCGCATGCTTCTCCTTGGGCACTTCGAGATCGGCGATCGCCACCGTCACGCCCGAGCGCGTCGCGAACTTGTAGCCCAGATTCTTCAGCTGATCCGCGAGCAGCGCCGAATCCGCGGGGCTGTACTCCTCGTAGGCGCGCATGATGATGCTCTCGAGCATCTTCTTGTTGACGATCGCGTTGACGTACGGGAAGCCGTCCGGCAGCGCCTGGTTGAAGATCACGCGGCCGACGGTCGTCTCGACGCGCTGGCCCTTGCCGCCATGCTCCAGGTACTCCACGGCCGTGGTGCTGGTTTGCAGGCGATCGTTCTTGATGCGGACCTGAATCGTCGCGTGCAGATCGAGGTGCCCCGTCTGATAAGCGCCGACCGCGTCCGTCATCGAGGCGAAGATCAAGCCTTCGCCCTTCTTCTTGGCCGGATCGAGCACCGTCAGGTAGTAGCAGCCCATGACCATGTCCTGCGAAGGCGTGATGATCGGGCGGCCCGTCGCGGGCGCCAGCACGTTGTTCGAGGCCAGCATCAACAGACGCGCCTCGGTCTGCGCTTCGACCGACAGGGGCACGTGCACGGCCATCTGGTCACCGTCGAAGTCGGCGTTGAAGGCCGTACAAACGAGCGGGTGCAGCTGAATGGCGCGGCCCTCGACCAGCACCGGCTCGAAGGCCTGAATGCCCAGTCGGTGCAACGTCGGAGCGCGGTTCAGCAGCACCGGGTGGCCCTTGATGACGTCTTCGAGGATGTCCCAGACGATCGTCTCGCCGCGCTCGATCTTCTTCTTGGCGGACTTGATGTTCTGCACGATGCCGCGCTCGACGAGCTTGTTCATGACGAACGGCTTGAAGAGCTCGAGCGCCATCTCCTTGGGCAGACCGCACTGGTGCAGCTTGAGGTACGGGCCGACGACGATGACCGAACGGCCGGAGTAGTCGACGCGCTTGCCCAGCAGGTTCTGACGGAAGCGACCCTGCTTGCCTTCGATGAGGTCCGAGAGGGACTTCAGCGCACGGTTGTTCGGGCCCACCACGGCGCGGCCGCGGCGGCCGTTGTCGATCAACGCGTCGACGGCCTCTTGCAGCATGCGCATCTCGTTGCGAATGATGATGTCCGGCGCGTGCATGTCGCGCAGGCGATAGAGGCGGTTGTTGCGGTTGATCACGCGACGGTAGAGGTCGTTGAGATCCGAGGTCGCGAAGCGGCCGCCGTCCAGCTGCACCATCGGGCGCAGATCGGGCGGAATGACCGGAATCACGTCGAGCACCATCCAGCTGGGATCGGTGCTCGAGCCCAGAAAGGCCTCGACCACGCGCAGGCGCTTGATCGCCTTGGCGCGCTTCTGGCCGCTCGAGCTCAGCACCTCGCCGCGCATCTTGTCGGACACTTCCTGGAGGTTCAGCTCCGAGAGCAGCCGCTTGATCGCGTTGGCGCCCATCTGGGCGTCGAGGGTCGCGTCCTCGTTCTCCTCGAGAATGCGCTCGTAGTCGTCCTCGGAGAGGATGTCCATCTTCGAGAGGGTCGTGTTGCCCGGATCGACGACGATGTACGAGTTGAAGTAGACCACATCCTCGAGCGCGCGCAGCGGCACGTCGAGCAGCTGCGAGAGGTAGCTCGGAATGCCCTTCAGGTACCAGATGTGCGCGACGGGGGCCGCCAGGTCGATGTGGCCCATGCGGTAGCGACGGACCTTGGAATCCGTGACCTCGACGCCGCAGCGCTCGCAGATGATGCCCTTGTGGCGGACGCGCTTGTACTTGCCGCAGTGGCATTCCCAGTCCTTCGCGGGACCGAAGATGCGCTCGCAGAACAATCCGTCGCGCTCGGGCTTGAGGGTGCGGTAGTTGATCGTCTCGGGCTTGGTGACAGCGCCGCGGCTCCAGCTACGGATTCGATCGGGGCTCGCGATCCCGACCTTGATATAGTCGAAGGTGTAGCTCATTTACCGAAAGGTCTCCTTTTCCTCCAGGTTCATCGGCATCGACATGACGCGCGACAGCTGCGTGCGCAACCGATTACGCGTGTCCTCGTCCTCCTCGAACAGCTCGATCTCGCGGCCGTCCTGCGTCGCGACGTGGACGTCAAGGCACAGGCTCTGCAGCTCGCGAATGAGCACCTTGAAGGATTCGGGGATGCCGGGTTTCGAGAGGTTCTTGCCCTTGACGATCGCCTCGTAGGCCTTGGCGCGGCCGGGGACGTCGTCGGACTTGATCGTGAGCAGCTCTTGCAGCGTGTAGGCGGCGCCGTACGCTTCGAGTGCCCACACCTCCATTTCGCCGAAGCGCTGGCCGCCGAACTGCGCCTTGCCGCCCAGCGGCTGCTGGGTGACGAGCGAGTAGGGGCCGGTGGAGCGGGCGTGGATCTTGTCGTCCACCAGGTGGACGAGCTTCATCATGTAGATCGTGCCGACGGCGACCGGGCGGTCGAACGCCTCACCGGTGCGGCCGTCGAAGATCGTCAGCTTGCCGGTGTCGTTCATCCAGTCCTGGCCGGCCTTGTCCTTGGCCGCGTTGAGGTACTCGCGCAGGGTCTTGAGCGAGGCCTCTTCGCCGAACATCTCGTCGAAGGGCGGCATCTCGATGAAGATGCCCAGGTTCTTCGCGGCCCAGCCCATCAGCGTCTCGTAGGTCTGGCCCACGTTCATGCGCGACGGCACGCCCAGCGGGTTCAGCACGATGTCGACGGGGGTGCCGTCGGGCAAGAAGGGCATGTCCTCGGCGGGCAGAATCTTGGAGACGATGCCCTTGTTGCCGTGGCGGCCGGCGACCTTGTCGCCCACCGAGATCTTGCGCTTCTGCGCGATGTAGACGCGCACCACCTGGTTCACGCCGGGCGGCAGGTCGTCGCCCGCCTCGCGGGTGAACACCTTCACGTCGACGATCCAGCCCTTCTCGCCGTGCGGCACGCGCAGACTGGTGTCGCGCACGTCGCGGGCCTTCTCGCCGAAGATCGCGCGCAGCAGCTTCTCCTCGGGAGGATGCTCGCTCTCGCCTTTCGGCGTGACCTTGCCGACGAGGATGTCGTCCGGCTCGACCTCGGCGCCGACGCGGATGATGCCGCGCTCGTCGAGATCCTTGAGCGCGTCCTCGCCGACGTTCGGCACTTCGCGCGTGATCTCTTCGTTGCCGAGCTTGGTGGCGCGGGCCTCGATCTCGTACTTCTCGATGTGGATGCTCGTGAACACGTCATCCATCACGAGACGCTTGTTGATCAAAATCGCGTCTTCGAAGTTGAAGCCTTCCCAGGGCATGAAGGCGACGGTCAGGTTCTGACCGAGCGCCAGCTCGCCCATGTGGGTGGCCGCGCCGTCCGCGAGGACGGTGCCCTTCTCCACCCGCTGGCCCTTCTTGACGATCGGGCGCTGGTTCAGGCAGGTGTCCTGGTTGGAGCGCTGGAACTTGGTGAGCTTGTAGCTGCGGTTGCGGCCGTCGTCCTCGCGCACCGTGACGTAGGCCGCGCTGACTTTCGTCACCACGCCGCCGCCCTGGCACAAGACGACCATGCCCGAGTCCTGCGCGGCGCGGGTCTCGAGGCCCGTGCCGACGCGCGGGCGCTCAGGACGCAAAAGCGGCACGCTCTGGCGCTGCATGTTCGAGCCCATCAGCGCGCGGTTGGCGTCGTCGTGCTCGATGAAGGGGATCAGCGCCGTGGCGACCGAGATGACCTGAATCGGGCTGACGCCGTAGAGGTCGACCTCGTTGGGCGCCGCGAACAAGAACTCGCCCTTCGAACGGACGGGCACGCGCTCGTCGCGGAAACGCTTGCCGTCCGGCGTCATCGGCGTGTCGCCGGCGGCGGCGCGGTACTCGTCCTCTTCCTCGGCCGTGAGGTAGATGATGTCGTTGGTGATCTCGCCGTTCACCACGCGGCGCCACGGCGTCTCGATGAAGCCGTAGTCGTTGACGCGCGCAAAGGTCGACAGCGAGCCGATCAGACCGGCGTTCGGACCTTCAGGCGTCTCGATCGGGCAGATGCGGCCGTAGTGCGAGGTGTGAATGTCGCGAACCGCGAAGCCGGCGCGCTCACGCGTCAGGCCGCCGGGGCCCAACGCCGAGAGGCGGCGCTTGTTCGTCAGCTCGGCGAGGGCGTTGGTCTGATCCATGAACTGCGAGAGCTGCGAGGAGCCGAAGAACTCCTTGATCGCCGCCACGAGGGGCTTGGCGTTCACGAGGTTCTGCGGCGTGAGCGTCTCGGGCTCCTGAATCGTCATGCGCTCGCGGATGATGCGCTCCAGTCGCGTGAGGCCCACGCGGAACTGGTTCTGCAGCAGCTCGCCGACCGAGCGGATGCGGCGATTGCCGAGGTGGTCGATGTCGTCGACCTGGCCCACGTCGAAGTTCAGGTTGATCAGATAATCGATCACGCCGACCAGATCTTCGCGGGTCAGAATACGCTCGCTTTGAGGCGTGGAGAGGTTCAGCTTCTTGTTGACCTTGTAGCGGCCCACGCGGCCCAGATCGTAGCGCTTGGGATCGAAGAAGCGCGCGAACAGCACCGAGCGGCCGCCCTCGACGGAGGGCATGTCGCCGGGGCGCAGCTTGCGGTACACCTCGATCAGCGCCTCGTCGACGGTGCTGGTCTTGTCCGCGTCGAGCGTCTTTTGCAGATACTCGGGATGGCGGAACAGATCGAGCATTTCCGCGTTCTGGAAGCCCATCGCGCGAAGCAGCACGGTCGCGAGCAGCTTGCGCGTCTTGTCGATGCGCACGTACAGCAGATCGTTGGCGTCCGTCTCGAACTTCAGCCAGGCGCCGCGATTGGGGATGATGGTGGCGGAATAGATCTTCTTGCCGGCGGGATCGACCTCGCGCTTGTAGTAGACGCCCGGCGAACGGACGATCTGAGAGACGATCACGCGCTCGGCGCCGTTGATGATGAAGGAGCCCTGATCGGTCATCACCGGCAGATCGCCGACGAAGATCTCCTGCTCTTTCACCTCACCCGTCTCCTTCGAGACGAGGCGCACCGGAATGCGCAGCGGGCGGGCGTAGGTGGCGTCGCGGGCGCGGCACTCCTCGACCGAGTACTTGGGGGCGCCCAGCGTATAGTTCGTGAGGAAATGCAGCTCGAGACGATTCGAGTAGTCCGTGATTGGGGAGAAAGAGACCAATTCCTCCTTCAGCCCTTCTTCGAGAAACCACTGGAACGAGTTGCGCTGAATCTCGATCAGATCGGGCAGGTTCTCCGCCAGCGACGTCACGCCGGTGTAAGGAGTCACCCGGAGGTTGTTCGTTTGAGACATTCACACCACCCTTTGATGCTTGGACATCTGTCACACCCGCCTACGCAGGTCCTGTTCATGCACGGAACGCCGGCCTTCCGAGGCCGACGGCGCTGAAGTTTTATATAAAGAAAAGCCTAAAAAATCGCAGAATTTTAATCTTACGGGCCCCCGGGGGATCCGTCAAGGCCGCTTCCCGCGAGCAGATCGCCCTCACGACCAGCCCGATCCCGTTTGACAGCGTGTGACGCCTTGGTTATGATGAGGCTTCGCTTACGTTAATTTTCATTGTGCAGTCGAATGTTCGAGTCGCTTTCCGAAAAAATTCAAGGCGTCTTCGCGCGACTTCGCGGCCAGGGCAAGCTCACCGAGGAGAACATCTCCGAGGCCCTGCGCGAGGTCCGTCGCGCCTTGCTGGAAGCCGACGTGAACCTGGCGGTCGTCAAGACTTTCGTCGCCACCGTCAAGGAGCAAGCCCTCGGCCAGGAAGTGATGACCGGCTTGAATCCGGGCCAGAGTCTGATCAAGATCGTCCACGACGAGTTGATCAACTTGATGGGTGGCGAGCGCGCGCCGCTGGGCCAGTCGCACGAAAGCCCCACGGTGATCCTGATGGCCGGCTTGCAGGGCTCGGGCAAGACGACCACCTCGGCCAAGCTCGCGCTGCACCTCAAGAAGCAGGGCCAGCGCCCGCTGCTGGTCGCCGCCGACATCTATCGGCCCGCCGCCATCGCGCAGCTCGAGAGCCTGGGCAAGCAGATCGCGATTCCGGTCGTGAACCTCGGCCAGATCGACCCGCTCGAGATCGCGCGCCAGGCCCTGCAGCGCGCCAAGGACGAGTCCTACAACTATCTGATCGTGGACACCGCCGGCCGATTGCACATCGACGCGCAGATGATGACCGAGATCAAGGGCCTCGAGCAGTTGCTGCATCCGACCGAGGTGCTGCTGGTGGTCGACGCGATGACCGGGCAGGACGCCGTGCAGATGGCCAAGGCCTTCGACGAGGCGCTGGGCCTCACGGGCGTGGTGCTGACCAAGCTCGACGGCGACACGCGCGGCGGCGCGGCGCTCTCGGTGCGCCAGGTGACCGGCAAGCCGATCAAGTTCATGGGCGTGAGCGAGAAGATGGACGGCCTCGAGCCGTTCCACCCCGAACGCATCGCCACGCGCATTCTCGGCATGGGCGACGTGCTGACGCTGATCGAGAAGGCGCAAGAGGCCATCTCGCTCGAAGAGGCCAAGGCGCTCGAAGAGAAGATGCGCAAGGCCGAGTTCACGCTCGAAGACTTTCAGAACCAGATGCGCCAGATGAAGAAGCTGGGCTCGATGGGCCAGATTCTCGAGATGCTGCCTCTGGGCAACATGATTCCGGGCATCAAGGAGCACCTCACGGACGAACGCATCGCCGAGGGCGAGGGCCAGCTCAAGAAGTTCGAGACGATCATCGGCTCGATGACGGCCAAAGAGCGCCGCAATCCCAAGCTGATCGACCTGTCGCGCAAGCTGCGCATCGCCAAGGGCTCCGGCACCAAGGTCGAAGACGTGAACAAGCTGCTCAAGGATTTCGAGCAGATGCGCCAGATGATGAAGCAGTTCGCGAACTTCAACAAGAAGATGCCCAAGCATCTGCGCAAGCAAATGGAAAAAGGGCAGCTCCCCGGCATGCCGCCCGGAGGAATGCCGCCCGGAATGCCGGGCATGCCCTTCGAACCGCCCAAGGGAGGCTTCCCTTTTGGCCCGAACAAGTTTCGTAAGTAACCCACACTCGCAAGTCCTCACGCATCCCTATCCTTTTGGAGGTCAACAAGTACCGTGGTCAAAATCCGCTTGAAGCGCATCGGCGCGACCAAACAGCCCCGCTACCGCGTCGTCGTGCAGGAAAGCCGCACGCGTCGCGACGGCGCCGTGATCCAGGAAATCGGCTTCTATGCTCCCCAGTCCAACCCCGTCGAGCTCCGCATCGACGCGGAGGCCGCGAAGAAGTGGCTGGCGCAGGGCGCCCAGCCGACCGAGACGGTCGTCAGCCTGCTCCGCAAGGCCGAGGTCCTTCCCGCCCGGACGGCCAAGTAGTGGCGGAAGGTCCCATGCAGCAAGTTGCCGAAGTGATCCTGCGCGCGATCGCCTCGCAACCGGACCATGTCGTGGTGAGCTGCGAGGAAGACGGTGAGCGCACCGTCCTCACGGCGCAGGTGGACCAAGCCGACGTGGCCCGCGTGATCGGCCGCCAGGGCCGCACGATCAACGCCGTGCGCACGGTCGTCAAGGCCGCTGCGCTCAAGAACCAGCAACAGGTCAGCCTGGAGCTGCTCACGCCGGACGACGAGTAGCGTGAAAAAAGGGGCGGCGGGAAGTGATTCCCGCCGCCTTTTTTTGATCCGGTCGAAAACTATAGCTCAAGCAGCCCTGCATCCTGAATGTGATATTCGACATGCCGGAACTCCTCACGAATCGTCCAAAGCACATCGAGTACGTCAGCCGTTGGGAGCGAGCGGCTGGCGAGAAGCTTCGGAATGAGCGTACCGTAGATCGTTTGCACCGAATCTTGAATGTCGACGAGCGCATGGGCGATCGCTTCGGACCTCTCCTGTTCGAGCTTCAACGTTTTCGCCAAGACCCAAAGTAGTTCCGAGGTCTGCGCCTCGTCGAGCGCGGTCGGGCGATCAGGCTCCCGCTTTGTCATCTTCGTCCCGCCGTCTCCTTAAAATCACATTCAGGCCACGAGCATCTCGACTTTCTAACCACGTAAACGCGAATCGCGCGTCACCAACGTAAGCCCCTCTAGCTGCGCTTGTGCCACCAGCATCCGGTCGAAGGGATCTTGATGCACCATCGGCAACTCGGCGGCATGTTGCGCGTGTGCCATGGTGATCGTGAGCGGTTGAAGCCGGCACTGGGCGATCGCTTCGACGAGGTCGCCCGGGGCTTCGAGTTTTCCCAGTTGGCGCTTGATGGCCGCTTCCCATACCGAAGCAGCGCTCACGTACACGACGTTGCGCCCATCGGCGATCGCCTCGCGCACCTCCGGTCTCAACTGCCGGACTTCCCCAAGCGCCCACAAGAGCACGTGGGTATCGAGCAACAACCTC
>DATNPP010000710.1:0-1505 GCA_036703175.1 Oscillatoriaceae cyanobacterium | reverse complement strand
CTCGCGTCCATCGGCATTTCAAACTATCTCGACAGCCTGGACACCGCCAAGAACTCGGAAGTGGTCGGCAACGAAAACATCGTTCGGATTGCGCTCGAAAATTACGCATCGGATCACGACGATGCGATGCCGTCAGGGCTCTGCACGGACGCCACCTTCTCGAACGTCGGCTATTTGCCCAACAACCAAATGCCACTCGCACCTTGGTGCAAACGCCCGCAAGTTACGGACGACATCATGCAGATGCAAGCCTCTTGGCAGACCTTCATCACGGCGGAGAAGAATCACACGGATGCCGTTCACACGGACCAGGTCGGGACCATCGCCGATCCGCCAGTCAACGACCTGAATTTCGGGTTCATTCGCTACGGACGGGGCACCGATGCCCATCCGAACGACGCCACTTGCCCCAACACGAACAAGGTCTATTACATGTGCGGCGAGGGCAAAAGGGGCAACCGTCACATCGTGGTCGGGCTCTACACCAACAATCTTCAATAGTACGCGAGAAAGAAATGCGGTCTGACAGGCGCCACCTCGACAGATAATTGGATTATCTCGGTGATCGTGCGCACCGACAGCGGACAAAAAAAGAGGCCGGCGATCGCCGGCCTCTCTACGTTTGAATTACACCACCACGCGCTTCACGTCGAAGAAGCCCTGCAAGCCCTGAATCTTGGCGAGCAGGCCGTCCGAGACGCCCTCGTCGACGTTCACCGCCATCAGCGCCGGCCCGCGCACCGCGCGGCGGCCGAGCTGCATGCCGAAGATGTTGACGTGGTTCTCGCCCAGCAGCGAGCCGATGCGGCCGACGGCGCCGGGCACGTCCTGGTGCGGCGCGAAGAGCATCACGCCGGTCGGGAAGAGGTTGAACGCGTAGTCGTCGACCTGCACGATCGAGGGCAGGTCCGTACCGAGCAGCGTGCCCGCCACGAGGCGCTCGCGATCGCGCGTGCGCACCTTGATGCGGATCAGATCGACGTAGTCGGTCTCCTCTTGGCTCTTGAGCTCGGACACTGCGATGCCGCGCTCCTTCGCCAGGTAGGTCGCGTTGACGAAGTTGACGCCCTCTTGCAGCGCCGGCGTGAGCACGCCCTTCATGACGGCGACCGTCAGCGGCTTGATCTCGGCCTCGGCGAGCGAGCCCATGTAAGCCACCTCGACGGACTCGATCGGCCCGTCGGCCAGCTGCGCCGCGACCGCGCCCAGCTTCTCGGCCAGGCCGAAGTAGGGCTTGAGCTGCGCCATGATCTCGGGCCGCAGGCTCGCGATGTTCACCGCCGCGCGCGCCTCGCCACCGCGCAGCACCTCGGCGATTTGCTCGGCGACGTCGATCGCCACGTTGAGCTGCGCCTCCTCGGTGCTCGCGCCCAGATGCGGCGTGAGAATCACCTTGTCGCCCAGCTCGCGCAGCGCGTCGTTCTCGAGCGGCTCCTTCTCGAACACGTCCAGCGCCGCGCCGGCCACGTGGCCGCTCTTGATCGCGTCGACCAGGGCGCCCTCGT
>DATNPP010000703.1:0-6757 GCA_036703175.1 Oscillatoriaceae cyanobacterium | reverse complement strand
AACGCCTTCATCAAGCGCGTGATCGGCTTGCCGGGCGATCGCCTGGACATTCACGACGGCAAGGTCTTCGTGAACGGCCACCCGCTCATCGAGCCCTACACGCTCGAGCCGCCGCTCTATCCGGATCCGGACTGGGAGGCGATCGGCATGCCGGGCGGCGTCGTGCCGCGCGGCTGCGTCTTCGTGATGGGCGACAATCGCAACGACTCCGAGGACTCGCACATCTGGGGTCCCGAGCCCATGGCCCACATCATCGGCCAGGCCGTGTTCCGCTTCTGGCCGCTGGAGCGCTTCGGCTTTTTGCCGCGCGCCCACATGCGCTACGGCCACGCCTCATGATCGCCCGGCGCGCGTGCTTCTTCGGGCTGCTCGCCGCGGCGTGGCTTTCCGGCGCCGCGCCGGCGCACGCGGCCACGCAGGTGCGCGTGGGCCTGGTCGATCGCGCCTCGAGCGTGCTGTTCAGCGCCTCGACGCCGGCGGCGTTGCTGGATGAGCGCGGCCACACCCTGCTCACGATCGCCGCGCTCGAAAGCTGGAGCGCGCGTGCGGACGGCAACGGCGTGATCGCCACCGGACCCGGCGGCCGCATGGTGACGGTGGCGGGCGAGCTCTTCGTCGCGCCGCTCGCGAAAAGCGGCATTCCGCTGGTCTTCGCGCGCACGCGCTGGTACCGCGGCGAATTGGAGCTGCGCCCCGACGGGGGCATCACGGCGATCGACGTGCTGCCGCTCGAGCAGTACCTCTACGGCGTGGTGCCGTCCGAAATGCCCGCGAGCTGGGATCAACAGGCGCTGGAAGCCCAGGCGGTCGCGGCGCGCAGCTACGCGCTGGCCAATCTGGGCAAGCACGGCAGCCTGGGCTACGATCTCTGCCCGACCGACGATTGCCAGGTCTACGGCGGCGCCGCGGCCGAGACGGTCGCGACCGACCAGGCCGTCGACGCGACGCGCGCCCAGGTGCTGACCTTCGGCGGCCGCGTGGTGCCGGCTTACTTCTGCGCCAGTTCGGGCGGCTACACCGAGAACAGCGAGGACGTCTGGGAGCGCGCGATTCCCTGTTTGCGCGCCGTGCCGGACTACGACCAGAAGTCGCCCTACTTCACCTGGTACAAGGACGTCACGGTGGGCGATCTGGCCGCCGGCCTCGCGCGCTTCGGCGTGGACGTCGGCACGCTGATGCAGGTGCAGCCCGTGGACCGCTCGTACTCGGGGCGCGTCAAGGACATCCGCATCGTCGGCAGCAACGGCAGCTGCGTCGTGCGCGGCGAGACCTTCCGCATGGCCGCGCGCCTCGACAGCACGCTCTTCAACGTGAGCCCGGTCGGCGACGGCACGCCGAGCGAGTTCGCCTTCGCCGGCCGCGGCCTGGGCCATGGCGTGGGGCTGTCCCAGTGGGGCGCGAAAGCGCTCGCCGAGATGGGCTACAACTACACGCAGATCCTGGGCCACTACTACCCCGGCGCCCAGCTCTCCCGGGAGTAGGCTAGAGGACCCCGGCCTTGCGCGCCTTAGCCGCGTCCGCCAGCGCGTTGATCGCCGCCGCCGGGCCGCTCGTCGAGCAGCCGCCGCTGCTGCAGCCGCCCGAGCTGCACCCGCCCGAGCTGCAGCCGCTACTGGGCGCCTCGAGCAAGAAGTGCCCGGCGTCCTCGAGCATGCCGAGCACGCGCTCGGCCATGCCGCGGCTCAGCCCGAAAGCCTCGCAGACCGAAAAGCTCGTCGCGTCGGGATTTTCCTGCAGAAAATTCAGTACAGCCGTCAACATGCGTGTTCTCGTGACCCCTGTTACGGCAGTCACAGCTCCTTTTTGCTAGCCTGTTGCCATGCGCCATGCTCTTGTACCCCTGCTGCTTTTGAGCCTCACTCTCTCCGGCTGCTTTCCGCGGCTGGCGCACTACGACGATTACCAGCCGCCGAGCCCCCACGCGCCCATTCCGCAGCTGCCGGACCAGGGCACGATGCCCAGCGATCGCATCGCCGCGTTCATCGTCATGAGCAATCCGATGCTGTCGACGGACACGGTGCAGCAAGAGGCGCAGGCGATCGCCCGCTACTCCGCCGAAAGCGGCGTGCCCACGAATCTGCTCGTCTCGCTGATCGCCGTCGAATCGAGCTTCAATCCGCGCGCCGTCTCGCCGGTCGGCGCGCAGGGCCTCGGCCAGCTCATGCCCGAGACCGCGCACGACCTCGGCGTGAACGATCCCTTCGACGTCGACCAGAACATCCGCGGCACGGCGCACTACATCGCCTGGCTCGGACGCGCGTGGGCCAACAACCCCGATCGCTGGGAGCTGGTGCTGGCGAGCTACCTGGCTGGTGTCGGGACCGTGCAGAAACAGGTACAATCTGGCCAGGCGCTGACGCAGGAGCAAAGCGCCTACGCGCACAAAATCCTGAGCCTCGCCACGAAGGTGTAGGCGCACGCGGATTCGGGAGACCCGCTGGGTACAAAATCAAGGAAGCCCGAGGCTCGACGCCGCTTCGGGCGCGGGAGGAATCGCTCTATGGCGGAACGCGACGATTATGAGATCTGGGTGCCGGGCGCCGACGGCGAGCTCGTGGACGTCGGAAGCCAGGCCAAGCTGAGCGCGGCGATTCTGGACGCGATTCACACCTCGGACGCCGAGGTCACGCGGCTCGTCTCGCACCTCGCGAGCATCGGCCACACCTACCAGGCCGCGCGTTGCCTGGAGATCGTGGCGCAACACAAGCTGGGGCTCGAGTTCACCGGCGAGGAGCTGCTGAACTACCAGATTCCCCATTTCGGGGCGTTTCATCAGGTGATTTACGACCTGCTGCGGGCAGGCGCCCTCTACCACCAGGCGCGCCGCTATCGCACGGCCGACGCTGCTTTCCGGCGCGCGCTGCTCTTCGTGGAAGAGGCGCTGCGGAATATAAACGGGCTCGATCGGGTAGATAACGGGGAGATGGCCTGTCTGGGCCTTGCGTTCGAGCTGGCGGGGCACTGCTGCGTGGCCCTTGACGATGCGGAAGGGCTTGAGTATTATCGCGCGGCGCAGCGTTACTGGGGGCAGGCCGCGCGCATGCGGCCGGAAGCGCTTTTCAAGTGGTCGCACCATCCCGTCACGCAGACGGTGATCCGTTGCCTCGGCCCGGTCGTAGAGGCCCGCCCGGCACGGCGCGTGTCCCAAGAAGACCTTTTCGCCTCGGATTACGTCACGCGCATCGACACCGCCAGCAGCCTGTTGGCATAGGACAGGAGCCCCCGTTTGGAGATCTGGGAAGAGGACCTCTACGACCTTCTGGGCATCAGCCCGGAAGCGACGCCCGAGGAAATCAAGAAGGCCTACAAGAAGCTGGCCGTCGAGCTCCACCCGGATCGTTTTCCCAACGACGAGGAACGGCGCAAAGAGGCCGAGGTCAGCTTCGGCAGGATCACGAACGCCTACAACATCCTCAAGGACGACGAGGAACGCGCCGAATACGACTTCGCCCGCCGCATGGGCTACGGCAGCAGCGGCCCGGCGCCGGCCGCGGGCGGCGCCAAGCCCGGCGCCAAGCCTGGTGCCGCTCCCGGCAAGCCGCAATCGGACGATGCCGCCGTCAACGACCTCAAGAAGTCGCAGGCCCAGAACCAGTACGATCAAGGCAAGGTCTTTCACGGCAGCAAGAACTTCCAGAAGGCGATTTCCTGCTACAAGGAGTCCATTCGCCTGGACCCCACCGTGGCGGACTACCATGCCTATCTCGGCCTCGCCTACAAGCAACAAGGCCTGATGACGCCCGCGAACAACGCCTTCGCCGCGGCCTACAAGCTCGACAAGAAGCACAAGCTGCTCAAGGACCACTACGCCGCGCCGGACGAGCCGAAAGGCAAGGGCAAGGGCAAAGGCAAGGGCAAAAAGGGCGACGCCAAGCCCGGATTACTCGATCAGCTGATGGCCATGTTCGCGCCCAAGGCCGACGCCAAGGGCAAGGGCAAGAAGGGCGCCGTCAAGAAAGGCGCCCCCAAGAAGGCCGGCGCCAAGCGCTAGCTATTCGCGCAGCGTGCCCGAGCGCATGATCGAGATGAGCAGCCAGAGCGCCATCACGGCCGACACGACGAAGATGCTCAGCGAGAGCACCGGGTAGCCGAACAGCTTGTAATGGGCCGGCGCCAGCATCACGACCGAGGCGCCCAGGATCATGCTCGACACCAGCAGCGAGAAGGCGATCTTGTTGCCGATCACGGCCAGCGTGCGCTGCATCTGCTCCATGCCGAGCATCTGGTACTCGAAGCGCAGACGCCCCGCGTTGAGCTGGGTGAGAATGTCGTCCAATTGACGCGGCGTGCGCACCGCGATGTTGCGCCAGTCGATCGCCGTGCGCGCGAGCTCGCGGCGGTTGAGCTGGGCGAAGAACTGGTCCGTGAGCGTCTGCATGATGAAGGGCTCGGCGACCTTGATCAGCATGTACTCCTCGTCCAGCTGCCGGTTGATGCCCTCGATCGTGACGAAGACGCGCGCCATCATGAGGAAGCTGGGCGGCATGCGCACGCGGTACTGCACCATCAAGTTCAGAATCTGCTGCAGCAGCTGGCCGACTTCGACTTCCTTGATCGGCTTGCCGAGCACCGAGCGCAGCAAATGGTCCAGCTCGACGGCCAGCTGGTGGCGGTCGATGTTGCGGCTGGGCTGGCCGTACTCGAGAATGCGCTCGGTCGCGCGCGCGGCGTCGAACTGGACGATCGCCAGCAGAAAGTCGATCAGCAAGTCGCGCGAGCGCGGATCCATGCGGCCGACCATGCCGAAGTCGATCAGCACCATCTCGGGGCGATTGAGCTTCCAGTCCCAGCGGACCATGAGATTGCCGGGGTGCGGATCGGCGTGGAAGAAGCCGTCCACGAAGATCTGCTGCAGGAACATGTTGGTGAGCGTCTGCGCCAGCAGCTTCTTCTGCTCGGTGTTGAGCACGAGCGTCTGCTCGCCGAAGTAGCTCGGGAAAAGCGTCGAGATCTTCACGCCGTCGACGAACTCGAGCGTCAGCATGTGCCGGCCGGAGAACTCCCAGTAGACCTTGGGCGTCGAGACCTGCTTGGCATAGTGCTGCACCAGCGAATGGCCGATGATCTCGGTGTTGTGGCCCTCGCGCGTGAAGTCGAGCTCGCCGCGAATGACGCCCGCGAACTCGTCGATGATCTCGGCGAGGTTGTAGAAGCGCGCCCACTCGAAGCGCTTGGCGAGGGTGCGGGCGAACTGGCGCAGCAGCGCGATGTCCGCCTCCACGATGCCCTCGATGCCGGGGCGCTGCAGCTTGACGATCACCTGCTTCGGCTGCTTGGTCGCGTGATCCAGAATCTTGGCGACGTAGACCTGGCCGATCGAGCCCGCGGCGATCGCCTTGGGATTGAACTCGAGAAAGATGTCCTCGGCGCGCGCGGCCTCGCGCTCGCCCAGATTGCGCTCGCGCAGACGCGCGTTCCACTCGTCGAGAAGCACGGGCTGCATCTGCTCCCAGTCGAGCGGCGTGACCTTCTCTTGCAGCTTGGAGAGCTCGTCGATGTAGGCCGGCGGCAGAATATCCGCGCGGGTCGAGAGCACCTGGCCGAGCTTGACGAAGGTGGGGCCCAGATCCTCGAGAATCGCCCGGAACACCTGCGGCAACGGCAGGCGCAGCTCGACTTCCTCGCCCTCTTCGGTGACGTTGCGGGCCGTGTAGGAGTACTTCGAGAGCCGCCCGCGCAATCCGGCCGGCAGAAACTCCACCAGGCTCAGCTGGTAGAGCAACGCATCCCACCCATGCTTGAGCAGGATCGAGGCGATCTCGGAACGGCGTTGGGCCGGGGTGGGCGCGGCGAGGGGGCTTTTCGCGTCGGGCATGATGCCCTCATTCTAGCATTTTGAGGCGTTCACGTCACAAAAACATTGGCGCCGACGCGAATAGAGACATAATTGCGGTTGCCTGCAGAACTGGCAAAAAAACAGCCGGCTCCCTATCGGAGCCGGCTGGAAACTTGGGGTTTGTTTAGACGAGCATCTCGCGCTTGGCGCGCACCGCGTCGAGCAGGATCTTCGCGCCGTCGACGGAGCAGGCCGCGAAGACGGTGGTGGCGTCGACGCCCAGCTCGTCCGCGAGCTCCTGGAACACCGCGCGGCGGCCGGCCTGACGACGGTGGTACTTCAAGCGCGCCACGGCGTCGTCGGGCGAGAAGCGCTTGGAGGCCTCTTCAAACGTCAGCTCGAGGGCCTGCGCCAGCTCGGTGTAGACTTCGTCATAGGTGACGTCGAGCTCGGGGCAAACAAACGACATCAGCTTGAGCATCGCGGAGTTCCTTTCATGGGCCTGCGCCCGAGTCTTAAACGGCGGTAAACGATTTAACCGGATGATAATCTTATAGCGGTCAGTTTACCGAAACTTGCGTGCGGAACGCAAATTTCTTATTCCTCGCTTGATCTGTTTATAACGAGCGGGCCAGAAAGGGGCCCAAAGATGGCGAGGGAGTAAGCATTGCCCTCTCCCCCGGAGGGTGGGAGAGGGATGTTGGCGACCCGTCCAGGGGAGCCAACCGGGAGCGGGGGCGACCGCGTGCCACTTGCAAATCCCGACTGGCGTGACGTTCAGCTGGCCTGGGGTCGCCCCCGCTCCCGATTGTCCCGCCTGCACGGCGGTCCAATATCCCTCTCCCACCCTCCGGGGGAGAGGGCAATCTAACGCATTCGGCCCGCCTTTGAAGGCGGGCCGAAACATTCGTTGGTAATGGCTGCCTACCGCATCGCGGTCGGCACCTTCTCCCCCGTCAACAAGGACATCACCGAGGCCCG
>DATNPP010000268.1:0-2063 GCA_036703175.1 Oscillatoriaceae cyanobacterium | reverse complement strand
CGCCCGTGTTCTGCGATTGCAAGCCGGCCAGGAAGCTCTCGGCCTCGCCGGCCTTTTCGGCCAGCAAATTCACGCGGCGCACGAAAGTGCCCACGCGTACCTGGGCGTCGGCACCGAGCATCGCGCGCGGCGAGCGGGGCTGCGGCGGCAGCCAGAGCACGCCGAACTCGCGGCGCAGATTGCGCGCCAGCTCCTTCGCGAAGACGGCCACGCGGCGGATGCGCAGCGTCTTCTGGGTGATCAAGCCCTCCAGGCCCGAGGGGGCCGCGAGGGTGGGATTCGACGGCGGAATGCGTTGACCTCCCGATGCGACATCGGCTAAGCTGGGCATCAGTATAACATGACGATCCTGCAATCCGAGAAAGAGCGCTGGTCTTGAGCGAGCAACCCTTCGACGCCCTGCCGTCCGGATTCCGAGAGGTGAGCACGCTGGGGGCCGGCGCCTTCGGCAGGGTCTACCGCGCCCGCGACGAGGCCGGGCGCCTGGTCGCCCTCAAGGTGCTCGAAGCGCATCGGGCCGAGGATCCGGCCTCGGCTTGGCAGTTCCAGAGCGAATACCGCAAGCTCGCGCGGCTCGACCATCCGGCCTTTCCGCGCGCCTTCGCCGAGGGCCGCACCGCCGACAACGCGCCGTACTACACGATGACGCTGGTCGAGGGGGCGCCTCTCGCCGGGCCGATGACGGCCGACCAGGTGCGCCGCACGCTCGTCGCGCTCGCCCACGCACTCGTCTACCTGCACGGCCTCGGCTGGGTGCATGGCGACCTCAAGCCGGAAAACCTGCGCGTGCAGCCCGACGGCCAGCTGATGATCCTGGACGTCGGCTTGATGGCGCCCGCCGGCCAACGCCGCGAGGCGATCGCCGGCACGCTCGAGTACCTCGCGCCCGAGGCCTGGCGACTGGCGCCTTACGGGGGCCCGTCCGATCTCTACGCGCTCGGGGCGATCGCCTACGAGCTGTGGTGCGGCCAGCCGCCCTTCTCGGGCGATCCGATGGCGCTGTTGCGGGCCCATCTGCAAAGCCCGCCGCCCAGCGTCCACGGCCAGGACCCCGACGTTGCGCTCGCCGAGTTGATCCATCGCTTGCTCGCGAAGGACCCCGCCGCACGCCCGGACGCCTGGGAGCTGCTCGCGGCCCTGGGCGAGCCGCTGCCCGCCGAGCGTCCCGTCACCTTGCTCGGCGGCGAGTTCGTCGGACGCGAGGGCTTGCTCGACTCCTGGCGTCGCGCACTGGCCGACCATGACCTGCTGGCCGTGCGAGGCGACGAGGGCCTGGGCAAGAGCCGTCTGCTCGAGCTCTGCCGTCTCGAAGCGCTGCTCGAAGACCGCGGCTGGATTTCGGCCACCTGCGCAGGCGAGTCTCCCGCGGCTCCCTGGCGCGCGGTCGTGGCGCAGACGCTGGCCGCCGCGGGCCACGAACCGAATGCGCTCGTGTCGGCCTGGCTCGCCGGGCGCATGAGCGAGGCGCTGCTCGATTTGGATCCGCCCGCGCGCAAGGTCGCGCTGCAAACGGCGGCGCTCGACGCGCTCGCCCACGCCGCCGAGGCCCTCGGCGGCGTCGCGCTCGCCTTCGACGACTGGCATTCGGCCGACAGCGCGAGCCAGGAGCTGCTGGCGCTCTGGCGCAAGCTGCCGCACGAAGCGCCGCTCGCCATCGTGATTACCAGCCGCGAGGCGATCGCCGATTGCCCCATGCAATCCCTCGCGCCCTTCGACGCCGCCGAGGTCGCCGCCTACGCCGCGTCGCGCCTGGGCGGGACGCCGGATGCCGCGCTGCTCGAGCGCCTGGCGATCGCCGAAGGCCATCCGCGCATGCTCGATCTGCTGCTGGAGCACCTCGCGAGCAGCGGCCAGCTCGTGCGCGCGCAGGGCGGCTGGCGCTTGCTGCCCGACGAGACGCGCGGCGTGCCCCAGGGCCTCACGGCGCTTTTCGCCGCACGCTACGCCGGGCTCGACGACAACGCGCGCCGGCTCGCCGCCGCCGCGGCCCTCGCGCTGCCGGCCGGCGAGCTGGCGCCCCAGCGCCTCGCCGCGCTCGCGGAGCTGGACGAGGCCGCGGCACG
>DATNPP010000685.1:0-4543 GCA_036703175.1 Oscillatoriaceae cyanobacterium | reverse complement strand
TCCGCTAAGAGACTCCCCCACCCCGTTTTCGCCCCTGGACGGGGCTACAACATCCCTCCCCCTCGCCAGGGGGAGGAGCGCCTGTTTCGCTGTGGGAGCTAAATTGCGCCTTCGGCGATCAGTTCTTCGATCAGCACCGCGACGCCGTCCTCGGCCAGCGGCTTCGTCACGCGATCCGCGATCGCCTTGAGCCCCGGCCGCGCGTCGCCCATCGCGACGCCCAGTCCCGCGTACGCGATCATCTCGGCGTCGTTCAGCCCGTCGCCCACGGCCACGACCTCCTCGCGCGCCACGCCCAGATGCGCGGCCAATCGCGCGAGCGCGGCGCCCTTGTTGACTTCGGGGTGGGCGATCTCGAGGAAGGTAGGCTGGGACTGCGTGATGAACAGCTGCGCGCCGAATCGGGCCTTGAGCACGTCGAGCTGGCGTAGCACCTCGGCTTCGTCGCCGATCGCCACCAACTTGGTCGGCGCGCCGCTTAGCGCCGTCTCCCAATCGCCCACCACCTCGGGCTCGATGCGCGCGAGCGCGGTGTACGAGGCCGCCGCTTCCGTCAGCCGGCGCAAATAGAGCCGGTCGTCCACGTAGACGTTCAGGTGCATGCCCGTCGCCTCGAGCGCCGCGATCGCCTCGCGGGCGATCGCCAGCGGCAGCGGCCGATGCCACAACGGCGCCGGCGCCGCGGGCGATTGTATCCAGGCGCCCTGGTAGGTCACGAGCGGCGTGTCGACGCCCAGGGACTGCGCGATCGGCAGCGTGGCGCGGTACATGCGACCCGTCACGAGCGCCAGCGCGCAGCCGCGGGCGCGCAACGCGTCGAGTGCCGCGCGCGTGCGCGGGCTCACCACGAGATCGTGGCCGAAGAGGGTGCCGTCGAGGTCCGTCGCGAGCAGGCGATAAGGCATGGCCGATTCTAGCACGGAACGCCGAAAATCCGCTCGGTTACTTGCTTTTTTCCGTTTGACAGGCCGCTGGCATGTCCCTATCATGGCGCAGGCGACGCCGAAAAACACGAGGACGTGCGATGGACCCCTCTCAGCAAATCCTGATCATCACCGGCCTCTCGGGCGCGGGCAAGACGCGCGCGCTGCGTTGCTTCGAGGATCTGGGCTACTTCTGCGTGGACAATCTGATTCCGCAGCTGCTGCCGCGCTTCATCGAGCTGACGTTGCCGCGCTTCAATCAGGTCGCCGTCGTGATGGACATCCGCGGCGGCGTGTTCTTCGACGGCGTCGAGGTGACGCTCGAGAAGGTCTTCAACGCCGGCTACCCGGTCAAGGTGATCTTCCTCGAAGCCGCCGACGAGGCCCTCGTGAAGCGCTTCAGCGAGACGCGCCGGCGCCATCCGATGCTGGGGCAGGATGCCTCGCTGTTGGGCAGCATTCGCCGCGAGCGCGAACGATTGGTGCAGATTCGCGCCTCGGCGCAGGCGATCATCGACACCACCGAGCTCTCGCCGCGCCAGCTGAAAGACAAGCTGCTCTCGCTCTTCATTCAGGACGAGCAGATGTCCTCCAGCATGCAGGTCACCGTGCAGAGCTTCGGCTACAAGTTCGGCCCGCCGCTCGACTCGGATTTGATCTTCGACGTGCGCTTTTTGCCCAATCCGCACTACGACACCGCGTTGCGCCCCTTTACGGGCCTCGACGAGCCGGTGCAGAACTTCGTGCTGACGCATCCCGTCACGCAGGAGTTTCTGACGCGCTTCAACGAGCTGGTCACCTTTTTGCTGCCGCACTACCTGAGCGAGGGCAAGACGCACCTCTCGATCGGCATCGGCTGCACGGGCGGGCGCCATCGCTCGGTCGCGATCGCCCGCTATCTGGTGAACGAGCTGCGCGAAGCCCAGTACCGCGTGGTGGAGAACCACCGCGACATCAACCGCCAGGCGGAGTACTACACCGCCAAGGACGGCCCGGAAGCGGCCTCCCCGCGCGCTTAGGATTTCATCTTGTCCGTTTGGGAAGAATTCAGGACCTGGGTCCTACCCGGCATGCGCCTCAAGCGCTGGCTGCTGCTCGCGGCGGTCGGCGGGGTGAGCATCAACGCCTCGGTGGGCCTCGCGGTGTACGGGGCCTTTCGGCCCGGCGCCTCCTGGATGCCCTGGGCGATTCTCGCTTTCCTGCTCGGACTCTGCGCCGTGGCCGTCGGCTTGCAGCGCGTGATCTCCGAAGTCGTCGACGTGCTGCGCCCGAACGCCAATCTGACCGAGGTGCTGTACCAGAGCCGCACGCGCCGGCGCGGCCCGAAGATCGTCGCGATCGGCGGCGGCACGGGCCTCTCGACGCTGCTGCGCGGCCTCAAGGAGTACACCGACAACCTCACGGCGATCGTCACCGTGGCCGACGACGGCGGCAGCTCGGGACGTTTGCGCCAGGAGCTCGGCGTGCTGCCCCCCGGCGACATTCGCAGCTGCTTGCTGGCGCTCGCGCGCGAAGAGCAGTTGCTCACGGATCTGTTCCGCTTCCGCTTTCCGGGCGAAACAGGCCTGGGCGGCCATTCGTTCGGCAATCTGTTTCTCACGGCGATGACGGGCATCGCGGGCGACCTCATGAAGGCGATTCAATATTCCAGCCGCGTCCTCGCCGTGCGCGGCCAGGTGCTGCCCGCGACGATGGCGCAGATGACGCTCGTCGCGCGACTGGCCGAGGGCGAGATCGTGCGCGGCGAGTCGCACATCACGGCCACGCGGCGGGCGATCGCCGAGATCTGGTGCGAGCCGGGCTCGCCGGCCGCGCTGCCCGAGGTGCTGCGCGCCATCGAGGAGGCCGACGCGATCGTGCTCGGCCCCGGCTCGCTCTACACGAGCCTGGTGCCCCATTTGCTGATCCCCGCGCTGCGCGAGGCGCTCGCGCTCTCGCGCGCGCCCAAGCTCTACATCTGCAACGTCATGACCCAGCCCGGCGAAACGGACGCCTTTCGCGCCAGCGACCACGTGCGGGTGCTGCAGCGCTACGGCGGGCCGCGCGTCTGCGACAGCGTGCTCGTCAACGAGGCGCTGCCGCAGCGGCTGCTCGAGAAGTATCAATCCGAGGGCCAGCATCCGGTCGAGCTCGATTGGGAGGCGCTCGCCGAGCTCGGCGTGACGCCCGTGCGCGGCGCCTTCATCGACGAGCGCGAGAGCGTGCGCCACAATCCGAGCCTGCTCGCGGCGGCGATCATGACCTGGCTCGAGGCGCGCCTTCCGGCGGTGCCATTCCGGCGCACGCCCTCGCGGCCGTTGCCGCCGCTGGTCTCCGAGGGGTAGCGATGTCCTTTTCACGCGAAGTCCGCAATCAGCTCACGCAGCTGCCGATCGAGAAGCCCTGCTGTCGCCAGGCCCAGCTGCTGGCGCTCACGATCGCCTCGGCCTCCGAGGCGCGCGCGGTGAACGGCCAGCCGCACCTGGTCTTCACGCTCGACAACGCCGCGGTGGCGCGCCACCTCTTCAAGCTCGGCAAGGCCCAGTTCGGCGCGAGCCCGATCGTCGACTTCGACGTCGAGCGCCAGCATCACCGCCACACGCAGTTCCGCGTCGCGATTCCGGTGGGCCAGAGCGGCATGTTGCCGGTCGCCTTGACGATCGACGAGCTGCAATCGGCGATCGCCCGCAAGCCCTGCTGCCGGCGCGCCTTTCTGCGCGGCGCGTTTCTCGGCTGCGGCTCGCTCGTGAGCCCCGCGAAGGCCTACCACCTCGAGTTCAACGCCAGCGAGGGCGTCTGCCACTGGATTCTCGAGCTGCTGGAGCACGAGCAGCTGCCGGCCAAGTGCTACCAGCGCGCGCTGCCGTCCGAGGTCTGGACGGTCTACACCAAGGACTCCTCGCACATCGCGACCTTTCTCACGCTCATCGGCGCGCATGCCGCCGTGCTGCAGCTCGAGGAGATCCGCGTGGGCAAGGACCTCGTCAACAACGTGCAGCGCGTGGTCAACTGCGAGACGGCCAATCTGAACCGCACGCTCAAATCGGCCGAGCGCCAGGCGAAAGAGATTCAGTGGCTCGAAACGCACGGCCATTTGCGCGGCATGCCCGACGACTGGTGCGACGTGGCGCGCGTGCGCGTCGAGATGCCTTATGCCAGCTTACAAGAACTCGGCTCGGCGCTCGAGCCGCCTTTGACGAAGTCCGCCGTGAATCACCGCTTGCGCCTGTTGCATGAAGCCTACGAAACGCACGGCGGCCCGCGCGAATGAGCTTCGGCAAATCCCGTATTTCGGCCATTTCTGCCAATTGTTTCTTGCGTTTTCGCATCCAGGGACTATAATGATTGCTCGTATCCCGGCGTCCTCAAGCCTGCTGCGCGGGCCGGGATGACCGTAAGGCCGTAGAAACGAGGTATGCCGCTTATGGATCTGGTGATCAAGGGCAAGAACATGGACGTGACCGAGCCGCTGCGCGACTACGCGCAACAGAAGCTCAGTCGCATCACCAAAATCCTGGACGACATCATCGACACGCAGGTCGAGTTCAATGTCATCAAGAACAAGAGCGTCCAGAACAACCAGATCGTGCAAGTGACGTTGCACCTCTCGGGCGGAGTGATCCGCGCCGAGGAGGCGAAGG
>DATNPP010000678.1:0-14779 GCA_036703175.1 Oscillatoriaceae cyanobacterium | reverse complement strand
TGAGCTGAGCGGCTATCGCTGGGGGCTCGATCGCAAGCGCGCGTTGCTGGCGATGGAGCGCCAGTCGCGCGTGAAGTGACCTGAAGACCGGGCACGGCCGGGCTCTGCCATCGTGGCTTCCGGCAGAGCCCGGTTGTTTGGTGCTTCATTTTGTGTTACATTCGCTCGTGTGCCTGATCGGGCACGACGATCCTCGAGGAGGGCCCGCATGAACGCGCTTCCACCCGGACACACGGCCGAGGATCTGGGGCGATTCCGCGAGGTGCAGCGCCTCGCGTACGCTTGCGCCGAGGCGGTCGGTCGCGAGCTCGGCCCCGGCGTCACCGAGCGCGAAGCCGCCGCGCGCATGCAGCGCTGGCTCGAGGAGCGTGGGGTGGACGATTGGTTCCACCGGCCGTTCGCCTGGTTCGGCGATCGCACGGCCTTTCGCGGGCTCGTGCTGCCGCACCAGTTCTTTCCCACCGAGCGCGCGCTGGCGCCGGGCATGCCCTTTATTCTCGACGTGGCGCCGGTCGTCGACGGCTACGTCGCGGACATCGGCTACGCCGGCTGCCTGGGCGAGAACGACACGCTCGCCAAGGCGCTCGAGGATTTGCGGGCGCATCGGGCGTTGATTCTCGAGGGCGTCAAAGCCCGCAAGTCCTTTCGGGCCATCTACGCCGACGTCGACGCGCTGCTCAGACGCCAGGGCTACGACAACCGGCATCGGTGCTATCCCTTCGGCGTGCTCGCGCACCGCGTGGATCGCGTGGGCGGCCCGGGCGCCGGGCTCACCTTCGGCGGCTTCGGACTGCGCGGCCTGGGCACGCTGTTGCGCAGCGTCGCTCAGGGCCTGCCGGCGGGCTGGTCGCCGCTGTGGGGCGAGACGATCGCCTCGGAGCATCCGCCCGCGCCGGGCCTGTGGGCCATCGAGCCTCATCTCGGATGCCGCGAGGTCGGCGCCAAGTTCGAGGAACTGCTCGTGGTGACGCCGGACGACGCTTACTGGCTCGATGACGACGTGCCGCACGTGCGCGAGGCGCGACCGGCATGAGCGCCACGTTCGTCGAACACACGCTGCGTGGATCGGGGGTTCGCCTCTCGGCGATCGAGGCGGGCGATCGCAAGCAGCCCAGTGTGCTCTTCGTGCACGGCTATCCGGATACGCGCGACGTCTGGCAACCGGTATTGGCACAGCTCGCCGACCGCTATCACGTGATCGCCTACGACGTCCGCGGGGCGGGGCGCTCGGAAGCGCCGGCCGATCTCGTGGGCTACGACCTCGCCTATCTGGTGGAAGACGCGCTCGCCGTGCTCGACGTGCTGGCGCCGGAGCGCCGCGTGAACCTCGTCGGCCACGACTGGGGCTCGGTGCAGGGATGGGAGTTCGTCTCGAATCCGCGCTCGGCGGAGCGTTTCGCCTCGTTCACGTCGATCTCGGGCCCATCGCTCGATTACCTGGGTGTGCGCATGCGCCAGGTGCTCGCGCAACCGGCGGCCTGGAGCGGCCTCGTCGAGCAGGCCGTGCGTTCGTGGTACGTGGGGGCGCTGCATCTGCCGGGCTTTCCCGAGGGACTCTGGCAATCGTCCTCGTGGTGGCATCCGTTCGCCGCGTTCGCGCTCGGCTCGCGCGGCGGGCCGTCACCCACCCAGCAAAAGGACGGCGTCAACGGCAGCGGCCTCTATCGCCAGAACGTTCTCAAGCGCCTGACGGCGCCGCGCGCGGACGCGATTTCGCGCGTGCCCGTCCAGCTGGTGGTGCCGCGGCGCGATCCGTTCCTCGCGCCGAACACCTTCGACGGCAAGGCGGATTGGGCCCCGTCGCTGCTGCGGCGCGATCTCGACGCCGGCCACTGGGTCCCTCGCACCCATCCCGCGGTGCTCGCGGACTGGATTGCGCAATTCGTCGACGACTGGGAAGGCGGCGCGCCATGAGGTGGCCCTGGGAATCCACCGAGCCGCTGAAGAACCGCCTGGCCCTCGTGACGGGTGCCGGCAGCGGCATCGGACGCGCGACGTCGCTGGCGTTCGCCGCGGCGGGCGCCCGGGTCCTCGCGGTCGACATCGACCTCGACGCCGCACGCAGAACCGCGGAGGAAGCGGGAGGTGCGGCGATCGCGATGACGGCGGACGTGGGCGATGCACGCGCCATGGAAACGCTCGCCGAGCGGGTGATAAGCGACTACGGTCCGCTCGATCTGCTCGTCAACAATGCCGGCGTCGGCGCGGCAGGACCGTTTCTCGAGACGACCGTCGAGGATTGGCAGCGGGTGCTCGACGTCAACCTCTGGGGCGTGATTCATGGCTGCCGTCTGTTCGCGCCCGCCATGGTCGCGCGCGGTCGCGGCCACATCGTCAACGTCGCCTCCGCCGCGGCCTGGGTGCCGCTGCGCGACATGGCCGCCTATTGCACCTCGAAGGCCGCGGTGCTGATGCTCGGCGATTGTCTGCGCCCCGAGCTCGCGCCGCACGGCGTCTTCGTCACGAGCATTTGCCCGGGCATCGTCGCGACCAACATCACGCGCTCCGCGCGCTTCGTGGGCACCGACGCCGCGGGCGAGGCCGCGCTGCGCGATACGGCGAGCCAATGGTACGGCCGGCGCAATTTCCCGCCCGAGCGCGTTGCCGAGGCGATCGTGCAGGCCGTGCACGATCGCGCGGAGACGGTCGCCGTGACGCCCGAAGCCCAATTCGTGCACGGCCTGGCGCGCTTCGCGCCGATGGCGCTTCAGGCCCTCGCGGGGCTTGGAGCGCTGCCCCGGCGAAAGGAGGAATCCTGATGACCGAAGCTGGCACGGGGACCCACTTGCGGGCCCGACCGGTGAAGTTCGACTGGTCCGACACGCCCTTGCACTGGGTGCCGAATCAGCCCTTCATGACGCACTTTCTCAACTACTTCCACGTCGTCATTCCCCCCGCCGAGCGCCTGTTCGTGCGGTTCGGACGTGAAGGCCTGGAGCGGGTGAAAAGCGAGGCCGTGCGCCAGGCGCTCAAAGGCTTCATCGCGCAGGAGGCGATGCACTCGCGCGCCCAAGCGGGGGCCCTCGAGCTGCTGAAGCGGCAAGGTTTCGAGACCGAGGAGGCCGTCGAGCTCGCCGAGCGCGTTCTCGGCTATTTGATTGGCGAGCCGACCATGCTACCGTTGCCCGAGGCGTTCTGGCGTGCCTGGCGATTGGCGCTGGGCGCGGCGGGCGAGCAGATCACGTGCGTGCTCGGCAATTGGGTCCTGACGGCCGAGGCGCTCGATCGCGCCGGGGTCGATCCGACCATGTTGGACCTGCTGCGCTGGCATGGCGCCGAGGAGATCGAGCACCGCTCCGTCCTCTTCGACGTCCATCAGGACGTCAACGGGCCGGTCGAGTATCCGCTGCGCGTGGCGGCGATCGTGGTCATTTTCGCGGTGCTGGCGGGCCTTTGGGTGCATGGCACCGGGGAATTGATCGCGCAGGACGCCACGCTCGAGGGCCGGCGATTCGACTTCTTCGCCGAATACGCCAAGCTCGCGGAAGCGGAACTGGCCCCCGGGCTCGATCTGCTCAAGGCCATGCTGCGCTACCTCGAGCCGGCCTTCCATCCGCGGGACGGCGGCTTCGATGCGGAAGCGGCCGACTATTTGGGGCGATCGCCGGGATTGCGCGCGGCGATCGCCTGACATCCCGCCACGGGCGGAAAGCTCGCGCTAGTTCGCCGTGTTCGCTTGGTCGACCCGCTCGCCGATCTTCTCGATCGATTCGGCCTGGCTCGCGTTGCTGAGAGTCTTCTCGTACTTGCCGTAGGCTTGAGGCAGGCCCTGGCCGAAGGCGCCCAGGCCCATCGCCATGGTGGTCGCGCGGAAGATGCCGCGGCCGAGCTGGTGGTTCGGATCGTTGTCGGGAGCGCGCTTCGGGCCGGCGACGTCGGCGCCCGTCGCCACGCGCACGGCGTCGCTCGGGTGCTTGATCACGGCGCCGACGCCATGGAGCAGGCGCTTGGGATGGCGCGCCACCTTCGCCACCGCGGTGACGGGGGCGATCGCCTCGTGGGCGAAGCTGGTGGCCACGCCGCCCACGGTGAGCTGGTCGCTGCCCTGACGGAGGGTCGGGTCGTCGTCGTTGCCCGCGTCGACGATGTCGCTTGCGGGATCGGTGTAGTGGGAGACCGTCGACACGGTGCCCACGGTTTGCGCGATGGTCGTGCCGCCGCTCGAGAGGACGCCCAGGCCCACGCTGCCGACCATGTGGCCGATGTGGCGCGCGAGGCTCTCGGGCTTGCCGCCGTTCGAGCCCCCGTCCTTGCCGAGCGCCCGCAGCGTGCGCACGGGATGCGTCACGGTCGAGGCCAGCCCCTGGGCCGTCTGCTTGGGATGGCGCGCCAGGCCGACGATGGATTGGCCCTGATCTTTCACTTCGCTCGCCGCGCCGATCGCGACGTCACCGACCGCATGGACGGTCTTTTTGAAGAAGCCTCCGATGCCGTGGTGCGCCTTTTTGGGCGACGGTGCCTGCGTGCTCAGTTGCAGCGTATCGCCCGTCGACGTCCGTGCCGGCACGGACGGAGCGACCGGCGACGAAGCCGCCACGCTGGGCGTGAAGCTCTGGGGCATGATCGTCGCGGACGTGATGCTCATGGTGAATACCTCTGTTTCTGACGCCCCGGGCCCCGCCCGATCGCCACCACACACGAAAGGGTTATCCGGGCGGGCGTCATGAAACCGTTTAAATCGGTGGGCGCGCGATCCTAAATCCAGCCTAAGGGAATTCGACAATCACCGAGGCCCCCTGATGATGACCCTCTTCACGTTAATGGCTTCAGCTTCCTGTACAGGCAACCATGCAGGCAAGCATGCAGACAAGCGAACAGGCATCGGATTGCCTGGCTAGTCCGGTTTGTCCCCTGACGCCCGTGGCCTTCGCCTGGGTACAATCGGGGCGTGTCCGACGATATTTCGACCCATTCAGCCGATCCTGCCGAGCTCGTGCCGTTGGTCGCGCTTTTGCGAGCCACGCTCGAAAGCACGACCGATGCGATCCTGGTGATCGGCGTCGACGGCGAGATCAAGCTCTACAATCAAAAGTTCCTGTCGCTGTGGAATCTTTCGGAAGCGCGCATGAAGAGCCCCCGCGAGGCGGTGCCGTGCATGAGCGAACAGCTGCGTGATCCGGAAGCGTTCCTGGCCGCTGTGCGGGCGTACTACGCGCGGCCCGAGGACGAGGGCCGTGACCTGTTGGAATGCAAGGACGGCCGCATCATCGAACGCCATACCTTTCCGTTGCGCCTCGACGGCCGCGTGGTCGGTCGGGCCTGGAATTACCGTGACGTCACGGCGCGCGTGCGCGAGGAGCACATGCGCGACAGCCTGCAGCGCGAGAAGATCGAGGCCCTCGAGCAAGCGGATCGCCTGAAGAATCAATTTCTCAGCATCCTGTCGCACGAGTTGCGCACGCCGATCAACGCGATCCTGGGCTTCGGCAGCGTCTTGCAGGACGGCCTTCTCGGCGTGGTGCCGCCGGAACAGGCGCGCTACGTCGGCAAGATTCTCGACAGCGCAGACCTGCTGCTCGGTTTGGTGGACGACCTGCTCGACATGAGCCGCATTCAGGCCGGCAAGCTCGCGATAGAGCCCGCGCCCTTGCCGTTCGACGAGGTCGTCCAAGTGGCCTGCGAGACCTTGGCGCCGCTCGCCGAGCGCAAGGGCCAGCATCTCGCGTTGCAGCTCGAGCCCGACTTGCCCGCGGTGTTGGGCGATCGCCGCCGCATCGTCCAGGTGCTGCTCAATCTGGTCGGCAACGCGATCAAGTACACGCCGGCGGGAAGCCACATCGTGCTCGAGGCCGCGCGCGCCGATGGGCAGGTGATCTGCCGCGTGCGGGACGACGGCGCGGGGATCGCGCCGGGCGACGCCGCGCGCATCTTCGCGCCCTTTACGCAGGGGGATATGAGCAACACGCGCTCGGCGGGCGGCGTGGGGCTGGGATTGGCGATCGCCAAGGCCCTCGTCGAGGCCCATGGCGGTGAGATTGGCCTGGAGAGCCAGACAGGCCAGGGCAGCGTGTTCTGGTTCCGACTGCCGGTCGCCCCTTAGCAGCGCGGGTTTTCTTCGTCCGCCTCATACGCTAGAGCCCGCTCTGCAAGCCGGCAGCGAGTCCTTGTGTCGTCGCGCTCGTTGCGACTTTAATAGCGCTCACGGGTGCGGCCGGCGAGAGGAACGCCCTTGGTGGTCGCCGAACGACGTGTCTCAGCGAGAGGATCGCCCGATGGAAATTTTCCCGCCTATAATCGCGCGTGCAGACCCGGCCGCGTTCTTCGCGGAGCGGCGCCGAAATGCGCCCGTGGCCTTCGCCGAAGCCGACCGGGCGTGGGCCGTGTATCGCTACGACGACGTGAAGCGCGTACTGAGCGACCACGAGGCGTTCTCCTCGGAACGGCGCTTTGCGGCCCTGGGCGTCCGCCAGCGACCGAATCTGATCAGCCTCGACCCGCCCCGGCATCGCCAGTTCCGCAATCTGGTGACGCAGGCGTTTACGCCCAAGGCGGTGGCGGCCATGGCGCCGCGCATCGAGGCGATCGCCCGCTCCCTGGTCGATGCGCTCGCGCCGAGCGGGCACATGGATCTCGTGGGCGATTTCGCCTACCCGCTGCCCGTCACGGTGATCGCGGAGATGCTCGGCGTTCCCCCTGAGGACCGCGACCGCTACAAGGCCTGGGCCGATGGCCTGCTGAACCGCCCGCGCCCGTTCCTGATCAACTCGCCGGAGCGCGAGCGCATCACGGCGGAGATGGACGCCTACTTTCGCGAGATTCTCGCCGAGCGGCGCGCGCGTCCCCGCGAGGATCTCATCAGCGCGCTGCTGGCCGCCACGATCGATGGCGAGCGGCTCGAAGAAGACGACATCCTGAGCTTCTGCTCGCTGCTGCTGCTCGCCGGGCACATCACCACGGTGAATTTGATCGGCAACACCATGTTGTGCTTGCTCGAGCACCCGGAGGCGATGGCCGCGTTGCGTGCGAATCCGGCGGCGATTCCGGGGGCGATCGAGGAGGCGCTCCGCTTCCGCTCGCCCGTGCAGTTCATGACGCGCGTGGCCGCGCGGGACGTCGAGCTGGGCGGCGCGCGAATTGAAGAGGGCCAGTTCGTGTTGGCGTTTCTGGCCTCGGCGAATCGCGACGAAGCGGTTTTCGACCATCCCGACGTCTTCGACATCCAGCGCCGCCCCAATCCGCACCTGGCCTTCGGCTACGGCATTCACTTCTGTCTGGGCGCGCCGCTCGCACGGCTCGAAGGGCAGATCGCCCTGCGCGTGTTGCTCGAACGCTTGCGGCAGCTCGCTTTGGAGCCTCTGAGCGATGCCCGGCTGTCCCGCTGGGCCGGCAAGCCGACGGATCCGGTGGAAAGCCCGATCCTGTTCGGCGTGAGCCATCTGAACCTGGCGTTCCAGGCGGCCTGAGCCGCCCCGTCGGCCGGGGTTAGAGGTCGCTCGCGGCGATGCGCTTGACCTGGCGATTGCCGGTGTCGGCGAAGATGAGGTCTCCCGCCTTGTCGAAGGCCGGCGTGCACGGGCCGTTGAGGCTGTTGTCCGTGCCGCTGCCGCCAAAGTGGCTCGTGCCCGCGCCGGCGATGTCCTCGAACGTTCCCGCCGTCGGGTCGAAGCGGAAGATGCGCGAGGGATCCGGTTCGGCGATGTAGAGTCGGCCGCGCGCGTCGATCGCCATGCCCGCGTAGGTGAAGATGGGGCGCGAGAAGGTGAAGTGGTCGTCCGTCTTGACGGTCTGCCACGCCCCT
Organism: Oscillatoriaceae cyanobacterium; assembly: GCA_036703175.1. Lineage (GTDB taxonomy): Bacteria > Cyanobacteriota > Sericytochromatia > S15B-MN24 > JAQBPE01 > DATNPP01. Next base: position 7,041 of record DATNPP010000678.1, on the reverse strand, counting down.
CCGACGTAGTGACGCAGCGTGCCGCCGCCCGCCACCCAGGGCGTGCCGGCCGCGTCGAGCGCCACCACCTCGCCGACGGTGCCCGTGTCGAGGGTCGTGAGCACGCCGTTTTGAGCGCGCTGAACGCGCACCTGCCGGTCCGTGGTGCTCCAGTCGACGGCGTAGATCGTGCCGTCCGAGGCCACCGCGAAGTCGAGGATCAGCGGCTGGAACGCCTGCACTGCCGTCCAGACGTCGTTCTCGTCGAAGCGCCCGATGTTCGCGCCGTTGCCGTCGCTCATGTACAGCGTGCCCGCCGGATCGCTGCGCAACAGCTGGACGTTGCCGCCGCCGGTGTTCGCGACGTGCTTGATGTTCTGCTGCGCGTCGACCTGGTAGATCGCGCCGTTGCCGGTGTCGATGGCGTAGACGCCGCCGCTCGGCGTCACGGTCGAGCCGCCGAGCACGCTGAAGGTGAAGGTGTTCGCCGTGCCCGTAGTCGCCTCGCCGTCGGTGCCGGCCACGCGCACGGGGCCGCCCGCATCCAGCCGGTAGACGGCGCCGAACTTGGCCGCGTAAGCGTGTCCGTCTGGTGCGAGGCGCACCGTCGAGGTCCACTGCGGCGGCGCGGGGATCGTCTCGGCCGCCACCGAGCCGAGCAAGCCGCTCGTGTGCAGGACGCCCTGGGCATCGGCCGCGAGCAGCTTGCCGGCCGTGTCCAAATAGTAGCTCGTGGCGCTCGCCACACCGGTTGCAGCCGTGTACTGGTCGTTCGTGAGGTCGAGCTTCATGATCGTCGCCTGATTGCTCGCGAGCTCGCTGACGTAGCACGCGTTGCCGCCGTCCCAGGCGAGATCGTGCAGGAATACCGTGGTCTCGCCGTCGTCGTTGGGATCGAGCATCTGCTCGGCGAGACGCTGCGGGGAGGCGCCCGGTTTGCACCGGTAGAAGGCGTAGGCCTGGTAAGGGAACATGGGCTGCGGCAGCTCGCCCGTGTCCGGATCGGGCGTGCCCGTCGCGGCCGGAACGGTCTCCTGCACCGCCGCCACGACGTCGTCGTTCTGGCCGGCCGCGTAGCAAAGCGGCACGAGGGTCGTGAGGCGCGTGAGCGTGCCGTCCGTCTCGAGGCGGTAGACGCCCGTCTTGTCGGAAAACAGCAGGTGGCCGGCCGGGTCCACGGCGAGATGCGTGGGATGATCCAGCCCCGCCTTCGTCGCGAGCTTCCCGGTCAGGTCCTGATCGGTGGGCGTGCTGCGATCGCCCACGGCCGTCTCGAGCGAGCCGTCGGTCTTCAACCGCCAGACGCGGTTGTCCTGAGTCGCGAGCAGGTACATCGTGCCGTCGGGCGTGAAAGCGAGGTCGTCCACGTTCGAGATCGTCACGTCCGTCGCCGCGAGGCCCGTGCCCAGATCGGACGCACCTGCGACCACCAGCAGCTTCTGCACCACCGTCATCTGATCGTCTAGGGTGCTGTCTTGCTTGCGCAGCGTGGTGACTTCTTGCACCGCGTCGGTCGTCTGCAATTGCTGCGGCGCGTACGAGGCCTTGTCCACGGCCTCGGCCGCCACCGCGCGCGTCTGCTTCTCCACGTCCGCCGGCAGCCGATCGAGTGTGGTGATCGGGTCCTTTTGGGGATGCACGTACTGGTCGAGGATGTAGCTCGTGGTGAGCGTCGAGACCAGATCGACGTCGACCACCTTCTGGCCGCTGCCGTCGCGCGGCACGATCGCCTGGACCGTGCCCTTGTTGTCGGCGAGCGCGACCGCGATAACCAGATTGTGCGCAGGCAGCGTCGTCTGGAAGGAATAGCCACCCTGGGCATCGGTCGTGGACACGAGCGGCTTGCCGTCCGGCCCGTCGATCGGATTGCCTGCCGCGTCGAGCAGGCGCACCTGCACCTGAGCGGCCGGCACTTCCGTCGCGGTGGTCAGCACGTGGAACGCGTTCGTTTGTGCCACGAGCCCGGCGCCGTTGTTGCCGACCAGGCTGCTGCCGTTGTTCGAGACGATGCCGGCGCCGTTGTTGCCGACGAGGCCCAGCCCCTTGTCGCTGATGAGCTCCGAAGGCACGACCACGTGCCCCACGAGGTTGCCGGCGAGGTTTTCGATGCTGGCGCCGGAGTTGCCGGCCGAGCCGTTGTTGGTCGCGCTCGTGCCTGACGCGGTGGCGATTGGGCCTGGGGCTGTGCGCGACGTGTGCACACGCGGCGATACGCCGACGCCGTTCACACCGCCCGTGCATCCAGCAACGATCGCGGCGATGAGCAAGGTTGCCGAAACGGGGTGTCGGGCGACGGAGCGCAAGCGGAGACCCTCCGGGCTCCTTATACCCATGGCGATCGAGGCTCGCTTGTCAGCTTATCCTCGGAACCGAAGGCGCTTGCCCCCGCTTACCAGTAAAGCTCCCAGACGCCGTTCAGCAAGACGCCATGCGCCTGGAGGGTGACGCGGACGTCATCGGGGCCCAGAGCGCGCGAGGGCGCGATGCGGTGGACGAACTGGCCGGTGTGGAAGACCAGTTCGCCGGGCGTGTAGCTCACGTGATGCTTGGGGCTTTGGATCAGCTGGTGCTGCCAGCCTTCGGGCAACACCATCGGCCAGTCGCGGGAGTGGACGCCCCATACGTTCATCCAGGCGCCGTGCTCCGGCACCGCGATGGGCAGGGTCACGCTGAAGACTTCCTCCGGGACGCCGCCCTCCCAATCCAGCAGCTCGTACTGCTTGTCGGTGTGGATGGGCGCCACCTGCTGCTCGAAGCCGGGGTGGCTCAAAAAGACGTGAAAGCCCGGCAGCGCTTGCTTGACCGTCAATCGGACAGGCTGGCCGAGGTGCTCGGAGATCGAGGCGGCGACGCGGCGGATCAGGTCCCCGAAGATCGCCATCAGCACGGGATTCTCGCGGGCGGCGATCGCCTCGTAGCGCGCGCGTGCCTCGGGCCCGCCTTCGGCGTCGAGGTAGCTGACGGCCCCCAGGGAGTAGAAAGGCGCCTCGTGGTGGCGTTGAATCCACCGTGCGCGCAAATCCAGGATGGCAGCCAACGTCGTCCGACAATCCTCGGCGCTCAGCAGCGGCCAGGCGATCGGCGCATCCGGAATCAAGGGGTTGGCCGGCTTCGCTTCAAGCGCTCGGGTCGCGAACATCGCGGGCCGGAGAGAGCTTTCGGGCATGGAATCTCCTTCGGACGAGGGGGCCGCCGCTGCAAGGCCGTATTATAGCAGCCCGCCGCCGCGGCGTGGATGCGCGCGGTAGCTGGTGCACGCGACCGTGGCCGGATCACGAGGGCGCGAACGGGGGGTTCGGGTATCAACCAGACAAGGCTTCGCAATTATGAGGGGGCACGGTTCATGGATCAGACCTACCTTTGGCTCGATACCCACCTTGACCTGCTGTTTCCGGTCGTTTGGCTGGGAGGCCTGGTGACGGCCCTTTTCATCTATTGGGCCCAGAGCTCGCACCGACTTTCGGAGGTGCAGATCAAGCGCATCGTCATCGGGTTGATCGGCATCGTGGCGACCTACATCTTGAGTTCCGCCTTTATGATGGGGCAGACCCACCGCATCGCCCTCGAACGTGCCGAGAGCCTGTTCCACGCGCCGCATGCCTATATCGAATTCCCGACGCTCGCGCCCCACCGTCTGCAAGACGCTGCCGAGCAGCAGACCTTCGTGGCGCTCCTGGATAGCGGCAGCGAAGTCGCTGCCCACCACTCCTCCCCCGTAGACAAGCTGGAGTTCTCCTTTGCGGGTGACGTGCGCGTTTTTTCACTCGGCAAGGATTCCCAGAACCCGGACGAGTACTGGCTTGAGATGAACCATGCGCCCGGATTTGCGGATCAGGTTCTGGTGCGCCACTTCACCTCGCCGGCCCTCACGGCGTGGCTCGGGCAGCGACGGGGGAAACGCTAGCACGCTCACGACTCGGACTGGCAAGCCCCGCGACGCGCGCCAGGTGTCGGGGCGCGTCAAGGACCATGCCCGCCGGAATTGCTGCACACAAGGTTTGTCCAGGCCCGGGCGATAATCCTTCCCATGCAGTATTTTCGCCATGCCATGACGATCGCGGCCGCCCTATGGGCGTTGTGGGCGCTGAGCGCGTGTGCCGTCGTGCCCTTGGGCGTGCCGGCGATCGGCGTGAACGGGGATTGGGACGCCCTCGGTCTTCAAGCGGCCCCGGAAAGCAGGCTCGATTTGTCTTCCTATCTTCAGGACGAGAGCTGGCGCCAAGTCATCGGCCAAGAGTTCGAAAAGGATTACTTTCTCAAACTCGAGAGCTTCCTGGCTCAGGAACGGACGGCCGGCCACACTTACTTTCCGGCGAACAATCTGATCTTCAACGCCTTCAACCAGACGCCCTTCGACCACGTGAAGGTCGTGATTCTGGGACAGGATCCCTATCCCACGCCCGGCAACGCCATGGGCCTCTCGTTTTCCGTCAACGACGGCGTGAAGGTGCCCGCCTCGCTCGCCAACATCTACAAGGAGCTGAACAGCGACCTGGGCCTTCCGATTCCGACGACCGGCAACCTCACGCCGTGGGCTAGGCAGGGTGTGCTGCTGCTGAACACGACCCTCACCGTGCGCGCAGGCGCGCCGGGCTCGCATCAGAAGCAGGGCTGGGAGACTTTCACTGACACGGTGATTCGCGACATCAGCGCGCAGCGCAGCGGTGTCGTGTTTCTGCTGTGGGGCAAGTTCGCGCAGTCCAAGGCGAGTCTGATCGATACTTCCAAGAATCACATCCTCATGGCCAACCATCCTTCGCCGCTCTCGGCGAGCAAGGGCTTTTTCGGCTCGAGACCTTTCTCCAAGACCAACGCGCTGCTGCAGCAAGAGGGGCAGACGCCGATCGATTGGCGCCTTCCATAGTCCCGATTTCTCGCACGACCGGAGCCGGCGGAGCACCCATGCCTGAGTCCTTCAAGACCCGCCTGATGCGCTGGGGATTCAATCTTTTTCCCGCCTTTCGAGGCAGCGGGGGACGCATCACCTATATCGCCTCGGATTTCGGCGAGGTTCGCGTCCGGGTGCCGCTGAACCTGTGGACGCGCAATTACGTCGGCACGATCTACGGCGGCAGCATGTACGGCGCGGTCGACCCCATTTACATGGTGATGCTGATTCACCGCCTGGGGCCTGGCTACATCGTGTGGGACAAGGCTGCCGGCATTCGTTTTCTCAAGCCGGGACGCCAGACGCTTCAGGCGACGTTTCGCCTCGATGAAGCGGAGTTGGCGGCAATCAGGGCGCTCGCCGCGTCGGCGTCCTCGCTCGACCGGCAGTACACGGTCGAACTGGTTGATGCAGAGGGCACAGTCTGCGCGTTGATTGAAAAGACGCTTTACATCAAGCAGAAGCAGCCGGAGGCTTGAGCCACCGCAAAGTGCGCGTAGTCTGCGGGCCGAGCGCCTGAAGCAACCGGAAATTCATCGAACATCGCCGGTTCAGTCCGCCGTTGGTCGGTTTGCCCAAATCTGGTTGTCGATCTGGCCAGGTCATTCGTGGCGTGACTTGGTATCGTTCCCCTGCGTCATAATGGCAAAAAAAGTTTGACGCGGGGGGTGATGCGATGGGAATGGAGATTCACGCCGGAGCCGAATGGCTCTGGAGAAAGGTGGGGCTGGATTACGTCCATGGGGGGCCGGTGCTGCTGGCTTCCCTGGGCAGCCTGGTCGCGGTCTTCGTGACGGCTGCGCTGATCGAGTCGGTGGCGGTCGGCTGGCGGGCCAGCTCACTGGGCCGGCTGATGTCCGGCCGTGCGAGCCCGCGCTGTGACATGGTCACGGCCCTGCTTTTCCAGACGCCGCTGGTCGGCCACGTGGCCGTGTTGCTGTCCGGCGGGCTGTCGCTCTGGGCGCTCCATTGCGCCAAAATCGGGCTGCATCCGATCTGGACCGGCGGCCGCTCACCCTGGCTGCATGCCGTGGTCTGCCTGGTGGTGCTGGATCTCTCCTATTACGGAGTTCACCGGCTCATGCACGCCTGGGAGCCGCTCTGGCAGTTGCATCGTTTCCACCATGTGGCCGACGAAGCCACGCTGCTGACGGCCCTGCGCGTTCATCCGCTGGAAAGCGCCCTGTGCGGCGTCTGTCTGGCCGTGCCGATCGGATTGCTGGGCGGTACGGCCAGCGAAGGACCGGTGGTGTTCTTCTTGACGCAGGTGCTGTCCATGCTGCGCCATGGCAATCTGCCCTGGAGCTGGGGCAAGCTGGGCGACTACGGATTGATCTCGCCCGCCGCCCACCGCGTGCACCATGCCAGCGACCCGGCCTGCTTCGATTCGAATTTCGGCATTCTCTTCCCCTGGTGGGACCGGCTCTTCGGCACCTGGCATGCGCCCGTGGCGGGGCTCCCGCCCATCGGCGTCGACGGGGATTGTTTGGCCGCCATGGGCTGGGCGAGGGGCGTGTGGCAGAGTTACGTGGACTTCTGGCGGGCGCTTGTGCGCCTCGCTCGGAGGCCGGGCAACGCTTCCTCGAAAATCGTCCGTTCCGTGACCACGGCCGATCGCCCGGCCTCCACGGCCACGCCGTCGCCGGGCAGCGACGAAACCCGGCGTGAGTTACCGGTTCCCAGCGTCAGGCGGTAGTCGGGCAGATCCGCGTCGACGCCGGCTTCGGAGTCGAAGAAAAAGCGCGTCCACCCGAGGGGGGACGCGCTTTCACGTTCGAGCATGGCACGTTGAAGCCAAATTCGATTCAGGCACCCTTTTGTCGGGCTGCAAGCCGACGTGAGATGCCCGCAATCTTACTTGGCGCGCGCCGCGACCTTTTGGCTGCCCAGATGGCGCTCAATCAGGGCATTGGCGGCGTCGGGGTGCTGCTTGCACTCGAGCAGCGCGCGCAGCATCAACGGTGCGACGATCGTGGCATCGGACTCCACCACGAACATGGGGGTGTCTTCGGTGAGCTTGTCCCAGGTGATCTTTTCATTGGGCGTGGCGCCCGAGTACGAGCCGTACGAGGTGGTGGAATCGCTGATCTGGCAGAAGTAGGCCCAGGGTTTCACGGGCTTGCCCAGGTCGTACTTGATCGAGGGCACCACGCAGATCGGGAAATCGCCCGCGA
>DATNPP010000265.1:0-5422 GCA_036703175.1 Oscillatoriaceae cyanobacterium | reverse complement strand
TGTGCACGTTGCCGCCGCGACGCAGCGTGCGCTCGCGCACGTGCAGCTCGTAGACCGCGTCTCCCAGGTAAGCGAGCGCGCGGACGGGCTGCTGTGCCGGTTTCAGGTCGGCCATGATCAGGCGAGCACCTTCGGCGCGAGCTCCCAGGTCGTGGAGCCGTCTTTCTGGTCCACGAGCTGGACGCCTTGGTCCTTGAGGCGATTGCGAATCTGATCCGCGAGCGCCCAGTTCTTCTGAGCTTTCGCGTCGCGGCGCAGCTCGATGAGCAGTTCGAGCAAGCCGGCCGTCAGTTCGTCGGAGAGCTCGCCCTGGGCTTCTTCCTCGGGGGCCGAGAGATCGAGGCCCAGCACGTCGGCTTCCTCGCGCAGCTCGGATACGACCGCGCCGAAGCCGGCCGTCAGTTCGGGCTGCTCCTTGGCGAGCTTGCGCAGCTTGTTCGCGATGAGGTCGAAGTGGGCGATCGCCTGCGGCGTGTTGAAGTCGTCGTCCATCGCCGCCGTGAACCCCGCGCGGGCCTCCTCGACGAGCGCGCGGACCAGCGGCGCGTCGGCCGCGCCGAACTGGCCCTCGTAGCGCGCGAGCGACTTGCGCAGGCTCTGCAATCCGGCGAAGGCCGCCTTGACGCCTTCGTCCGAGAACGCGAGGGTGGTCGAGTAGTGCGTGCGCAGCAAGAACACGCGCAGCGCCTGCTGCCCGTAGGTCGCGAGCGCATCGCGCACGGTCTTGATGTTGCCGAGCGACTTGCTCATCTTCTCGTCGCCCATGTTGAGGAAGCCCGTGTGCAGCCAGAAGCGCACGAAGGGATGCTCCGTGAGCGCCTCGGACTGGGCGATCTCGTTCTCGTGATGCGGGAACTTGAGGTCCATGCCGCCCGCGTGGATGTCGATCGTGTCGCCGAGCACCTGGCGCACCATCGCCGAGCACTCGATATGCCAGCCGGGACGGCCGGGGCCCCAGGGGCTTTCCCAGGCCGGCTCGCCGGGCTTGGCGGCCTTCCAGAGAGCGAAGTCGAGCGGGTCTTCCTTCTTCTCGACGTCCGCCTCGACGCGGGCGCCGGGAATCAAGTCGTCCAGTTTGCGCTTGGAGAGCTTGCCGTAGCCCTCGAAGCGCTGCACGCGGAAGTAGACGTCGCCGTGGGATTCGTAGGCGAAGCCCTTCTCGACGAGGCCTTGAATGTGGGCGATCATGCCGGGCAGCGTTTCCGTGGCGCGCGGATAGATGTCCGCGCGGCGCACGCCGAGGCCGTCCATGTCCTCGAAGTAGGCGTCGGTGTACTTGCGCGCGATTTCGGCGGCGGTGACGCCTTCTTCAGCCGCGCGCTTGATGATCTTGTCGTCGATGTCCGTGAAGTTCTGCACGTAGGTGACGTCGAAGCCGCGGTAGCGGAGGTAGCGGCGCGCGATGTCCCAGAACATGAACGTGCGGCCGTTGCCGATGTGCAGCAAGCCGTAGACCGTGGGCCCGCAGACGTACATCTTGACCTTGTTCGCCTCGAGGGGGACGAAGGGCTCTTTCTGGCCCGACAAGGTGTTCGTCACGTGCAACACGGCCTGGGATCTCCTTTTCGATCAAACGAGCTCAGGCGCGAAACGCTCGCGCCAAGCGGCCTTCATGCATTGTACACTACGTGGCGCCATGAGGGGCACGCCTGTGTCGTCTCTCCCCCGAGGGGGAGAGACGACAGACGCTCGCCGCTATTTCTGGCGGAGCTCGCGGTTTTCCTGGCGCAGCCGGTCCACCTCGGCTTCGAGGTGGCTCAAGCGGTCCTGCATCGCGCTCAAGATGTTCATGACCGGGTCCGGCAGGCGCTCGTGGGCCAAATCCTGGCTCACGCGCTGGCCGTCCACCATGGTCACGCGGCCCGGAATGCCCACGACGGTCGCGTTGGGCGGAACGGGCTTGGTCACCACTGAGCCCGAGCCGATGTACGAGTTCTCGCCGACCGAAAATGCCCCCAGCACCTTGGCGCCGGAGCCCAGGACCACGTTGTCGCCAATCGTCGGATGGCGCTTCTTCTTTTCCAGGCTCGTGCCGCCCAGCGTCACGCCCTGGTATATCAGCACGCCGTCGCCGACCTCGGCCGTCTCGCCGATCACGACGCCCATGCCGTGGTCGATGAAGACCCCCTTGCCGATCGTCGCGCCAGGGTGAATCTCGACGCCGGTCAGAAAGCGGTTCACGTTCGAGATGATCCGCGGCAGCACCGGAACGCCGGCCTTGTGCAGCTCATGCGCCACGCGGTGCGTCTCGAGCGCCTGTAGGCCGGGATAGCAGGTGAGGACCTCGAGCCAGTTGCAGGCGGCCGGGTCTTTCTCCCAGACGGCCTGCACATCGGCGGCGACGGTCGTGAACCAATCCCAGGGGGACATACGCTACCCCTTCGCGCCGAAGGCCTTTTTCAGGCCGTCCAGAATGCCGGTGCCGCCCGAGTGATTATCCGTCCCGTTGTTCCGCAGCTCCTCGAGGCGGCGCAACAAATCGGCCTCCTCGCTGGACACCTGCGTCGGAACCGCCACGACCAGCTCGACGTGCAGATCGCCACGGCGACGGCTGTCGTTAAGGTAGGGCACGCCCTGGCCCTTGATCGACTGCACCGTGCCCGTCTGCGTGCCCGCCGAGACCTTCATCTTCTGCGGGCCATCCAGCGTCGGCACCTCGATCTCGGCGCCCAGAACCGCCTGGGTGTACGAAACCGGCACGCTCACGTAGAGCTCGGTGTCACGGCGCTTGAACGTCTTGTCCGACGACACGTGCAGCACCAGGAACAGATCGCCCGCGGGGCCGTTGCGGCTGCCCGCGTCGCCCTGGCCGGTGAGGCGCAAGCGCGCGCCGGTGTCGACGCCCGCCGGCACCGGCACCTTCACTTGCTTGCTGGACTGGCGCTTGCCTTCGCCACGGCAAGTCGGGCACGGCTGGTCGATGGTCTGTCCTTCGCCCTTGCACTTGGGACAGGTGGTCACCTGCGCGAACTGACCGAAAGGCGTCCGCGTCATCTGCTGCACCTGGCCCATGCCCTTGCACATCGCGCACTGGCTGATCTTCGAGCCTTCCTTCGCGCCGGTGCCGAAGCAGTCGCCGCAGGTCTCGAGGTGTTGAATGTTCACCGTCTTTTCGGCGCCGAAGATCGCTTCGCGGAAGTCGATCTCGAGGTCCATTCGCAGATCCGCGCCGCGCTCCGGCCCGCGGCGGCGCGGGCGGCCGCCGCCCATCGAGCCGCCGAAGAAGGCCTCGAAGATGTCGCCCAGGCCGCCGAAGCCCTCGAAACCGCCCTCGAAGCCGCCGAACCCTCCGAAGCCGCCCGCGCCGTTCATGCCGGCGTGGCCGAACTGATCGTAGGCGGCACGCTTCTGGGGATCGCTGAGCACCTCGTAGGCCTCGGAGATCTCCTTGAAACGCTCCTCGGCCCCGGCGTCTTTGTTGACGTCGGGATGGTACTTGCGCGCGAGCTTGCGATAGGCCTTTTTCAGGTCGTCTTCGCCCGCGCCCTTTTGCACGCCGAGCAATTCGTAGTAATCGGCTTTCATGACTTACCTTGCTAGCAACCAAGCTGGGGAAAGGAGAGCCCGCTGGAGTCCAGCGGGCTCTCGGTCGTTTACTTGACCTCTTCGTAATCGGCGTCGACGACGTTGTCGTCCCCGCCGTCCGAAGAACCCGTGTCGGACGGCGCGCTCGCCGTCGCTCCGGCGCTGGCCCCGCCCTGCTGGTACAGCTGAGCGGAAAGCGCGTAGACCGTCTGATTGAGCGCGTCCGTCTTGGCCTTGATCGCCTCGAGGTCCTCGCCCGCCATGGCGTCGCGCAGCTCCTTGACGCCCGCCTCGATGCGCTCGCGGCTCGCGGCGTCGGCCTTGTCGCCCGCATCGCGCACGGCCTTCTCGGCGGTGTAGATCGCCGCGTCACCGAAGTTACGCAGCTCGACGAGGTCGCGACGCTTGCGGTCCGCCTCGGCGAACGTGTCCGCCTCGCGCTTCATCTTCTCGATCTCGTCTTTCGAGAGGCCGCCCGTGTTGGTGATCGCGATCTTCTGCTCGTTGGCGGTCGCCTTGTCGCGCGCCGAGACGTGCACGATGCCGTTGGCGTCGATGTCGAAGGTGACGTCGATCTGCGGCACGCCGCGGGGCGCCGGCGGAATGCCGGTGAGCTGGAACTTGCCGAGCGTCTTGTTGTCGCCCGCCATCTCGCGCTCGCCTTGAAGGACGTGGATTTCGACCGAGGTCTGGCCGTCCGCGGCGGTCGAGAAGGTCTGCGTCTTCGAGGTCGGAATCGTCGTGTTGCGCTCGATGAGACGCGTGAACACGCCGCCCAGCGTCTCGATGCCGAGGGAGAGCGGGGTCACGTCGAGCAGCAGAACGTCCTTGACCTCACCGCCGAGCACGCCGGCCTGAATGGCGGCGCCCAGCGCGACGGCCTCGTCCGGATTGACGGACTTGTCCGGCTCCTTGCCGAGGTACTTGCGAATCGCGTCCTGCACCGCGGGAATGCGGGTCGAGCCGCCGACCAGCAGCACCTTCTCGATGTCCTTGGGATCGAGGCCGGAATCCGCCATCGCCTGGCGCACGGGGCCCATGGTCGCCTCGACCAGATCCGCGGTCATCTCCTCGAACTTGGCGCGCGAGAGCGTCAGATCGAGGTGCTTGGGGCCCGAGGCGTCGGCCGTGATGAACGGCAGATTGATGTTCGTCGTGACGGTCGCCGACAGCTCGATCTTGGCCTTCTCGGCGGCTTCTTTCAGACGCTGCAGCGCCATCTTGTCGGCCGCGAGGTCGATGCCCTGCTCGCGCTTGAACTCGGCGATCAGCCACTCCATCACGCGGTTGTCGAAGTCGTCGCCACCCAGGTGGTTGTTGCCGTTGGTGGCCTTCACCTCGAACACGCCGTCGCCCAGCTCGAGGATCGACACGTCGAACGTGCCGCCGCCCAGGTCATAGACGATGATCGTGTGGTCGTGGCCCTTGTCCGCGCCGTAGGCCAGCGCCGACGCCGTCGGCTCGTTGATGATGCGCAGCACTTCGAGGCCCGCGATCGTGCCGGCGTCTTTCGTCGCCTGGCGCTGCGCGTCGTTGAAGTACGCCGGGCAGGTGATGACGGCCTTGGTGACCTTCTCGCCGAGGTAGGCCTCGGCGTCGGCCTTGAGCTTCTGCAGAATGATGGCCGAGACCTGCTGCGGACTGAAATCCTCAGAGCCGATCTGCACGCTCACGCCGCCCTGGTTGTTGCGGGCAGTCTTGTAGGGCACGCGCTTGCGCTCTTCGGCCGTGTCCTCGAACGTGCGGCCGATGAAGCGCTTGATCGAGAACACGGTGTTCTCGGGGTTGGTGATCGCCTGGCGCTTGGCCACCTGGCCGACCAGCCGCTCGCCCGTCTTCGTGAAACCCACGACGGAAGGGGTCGTGCGGTTGCCCTCGGCGTTCGGGATCACCACCG
>DATNPP010000646.1:0-23507 GCA_036703175.1 Oscillatoriaceae cyanobacterium | reverse complement strand
GCGTGCCCGACGGGCGCTTTGACGCCCTGGCAGCTCGATCACGAGGCGTGTCTGGGTTATCACAACCAGATGGAAGGCTTCATTCCCGAGCAGTACCGCCAGGCCCTCGGCAATCGCATGTTCGGCTGCGATACCTGCCAGGACGTTTGCCCTTACAATCGCGCGGCTCTGAGTGGGTTGCACCCCGAATTCGCGCCGCTGGAAGAGCCTGGCGCGTGGCTGGACCTCGAGGCGCTGCTCGCGATGACGCCCGAGGAGTTCGAGCGCCAATTCGCGCCGACCGCCGCGGCCTGGCGGGGGCTCGAGACGTTGCAACGCAACGCGCTGGTGGTGCTGGGGAACTCGGGGGATGCCGGGGCTTTCGAGCCGCTCGCGCGGGCGCTCGGGTCTGAAAGCCCGCTCTTGCGCGGTCATGCCGCCTGGGGCATCGGCGAACTCCTTTCGCGACCCTCCGAAATGGATTTCGAGCACGCGCTAGAACTGCTACAGAAACGCCTGAGCACCGAACGTGACGAAGACGTGCGCCACGAACTCACCCGGGCGATCGCCCGCCTGAAGGAAAGCCCATGCAACTGACCGACTTCCACTTCGACGTTCCCCCCGAGCTCATCGCCCAGCGCCCGGCCGAGCCGCGCGACAGCGCGCGATTGATGGTGCTCGAGCGCGCCACGGGCACGATCCGGCATCATGTCTTCCGCGACCTGCCGGACTTGCTCGCGCCCGAGTACGTCGTCGTCGTGAACAACTCGCGCGTCATCAAGGCGCGCCTCGCGCCGCGCCGTGCCTCGGGAGACGTCTTCGATCTCTTCTTGCTCCGCGCCCTCGCCCCCATGCGCTGGCTCTGCCTGGGCGACGCGCTCGCGATGCCCGAGCCTGGCGAGACACTCACCTTCGCCGATTCGGCCATGACCACGGAGCTGGTCGAGCGCCGCGACGACGGCACCGTGGTCTTCGAGTTCGCGAACGTGCCCGACGTGCTCGCCGAGGTCGAGCGCATCGGCCGGCTGCCGTTGCCGCCCTACATCACCGAGCAAGGCCACGAGGCCGGCTACCAGACGGTCTACGCGCAAGAGCCCGGCTCAGTCGCCGCGCCGACCGCCGGGCTGCACTTCACGCCCGAGGTCTTCGAGCGTTTGGCAGCGCGCGGCATCGGGCGCGAGGAAGTCACGCTGCACGTCGGCTACGGCACCTTCGCGCGCGTGCAGCACGAGGATCTCACCCAGCACGTCATGCATTCCGAGGCCTTCGAGCTCGACCACGAGACCGCCGAACGCCTGAACGCGCACAAGCACTCCGGTCGCAAGCTGCTCGCGGTGGGCACCACCGCCACGCGCACGATCGAGAGCTGTGCGGACGACGCCGGGCGCCTCGTGGCGCGCAGCGGCGAAACGGCGCTCTTCATTCGGCCGCCCTACCGCTACAAGGCGGTGGACGCGCTGCTCACGAATTTCCATATGCCCGGCTTCACGCCGATCATGCTCGTGGCGGCGATCGCCGGCTACGAATTGACCATGCGCGCCTATCAAGAGGCGATCGCCCAGCGCTACCGCTTCTACAGCTTCGGCGACGCGATGCTGATTCTCTAAAGCGAAAGCGCCCGCTTCCAAGGAAGCGGGCGCGCGACGCACCGATTACTCGGCGATGAACTTGAAGAAGGTCTTGCCCATCACGACCTCGTCGCCGTCGGCGATCGGGTGCGGGCTGCCCGGCATCAGGCGCGGGCCGCGGTTCACGTAGGTGCCGTTCAGCGAGCCCACGTCTTCCAGCAGATAGCCGCCGTTCTGCACGATCACGCGGGCGTGCTTGCGCGAGATCTTGGCCTCGGGGTCGTCCTGCGTCAGGTCGATCTCGGGGAAAGCACCGCCGTCCGGATCCCAGCGGCCGACTTGCGTCTCGCCCGCGCGCTCCAGCATGAACTCCTTGCCCCCGGTGCCGCCGCGGGTGATCACCAGCTTCGCCGCGGGAGCCGCCGCGCCGCCGGCTGAGGGCGCCGAGGCGATCGTCGCGGTCGCGACGGCGGGGCCGCCGTCGAGCTTGGTGCCGCACTCGTCGCAATACGTGACGCCGCCCATGTTCTCAGCGTTGCAGTTGGGGCATTTGAGCATTTTTCCAGCTTTCCTTTCTGTCGATGCTTCCAGGTTCCACGCTTTCGGAGCAACGCTCCCCAAAACGCGCCTAAGTGTACTCCGCCAGGTTCACCAAGACGACGGAGGTGTTGTCGTCGCCGCCGCGCAAGTTTGCCGTGTTGACCAGGTGCTGCGCGGCTTTTTGCGGATCCTGGTGCTGCAAGACGATTGATTGTATTTCCGCGTCCTTGACATGTCCAGTCAAGCCATCGGAACAGAGCAAAATCCAGTCGCCCAGCTTGAGCGATCGCTGGTAGACGTCGACCTCGACGTTGGGATAAGTACCCAACGCGCGGTAGATCAGATTGCGCTGCGGATGCACCAGGGCCTCTTCCTCGGTGATCTGGCCGATCTCGACCAGCCGGCCGACCAGCGAGTGGTCGCGGCTCACCTTCTCGATGCCCCAGCGGTTGAGCACGTAGCAACGCGAGTCGCCGACGTGGCCGCAGTACAGCGTCTGGCCGAAGACGACCGCGGCCGTCATCGTCGTGCCCATGCCGGAGAGCACCTCGTCGCCGCGCCCCGATTCGTAGATGCGCAAATTGGCCTGCTTGATGGCCGCCGTGAGCGCCTGCTTGATCACCTCGGACGGCTCCGTCGCGGCTTCCAGCTCGGCGTAGGAGAGCTTCTCCTGCAGCACGGCCAGGCCTTCCTCGACCGCGTAGCGGCTCGCGACCTCGCCGGCGTTCACGCCGCCCATGCCGTCCGCCACGATGTAGAGGCCCAAGCCGCGATGGCGCGAGAAGTTCACATAGGTGAGATCCCGCACGCCGACCGAGTCCTCGTTGCCCTCGCGCACCATGCCCACGTCGGAGAAGTAGCCGACGCGACGGTTCGGGTTGTTGATCAGCTCGAGCAGCTCGTTCTTGAGGTCGTTGATCGTCGCGAAGCGCGCCTCGGGGTCGGGCTCGAGCATGCGCGTGACGATGCGCGTGATCTCGGGATGCAGGTCCGGCCGGTACTGGCAGACCGAGGGGAACAGGTAGTCCCACTCGTCCGTGGCGAACTCCGCCGGGTTCTGAGCCGTGAGCAGATAGAACCAGATGGCGCCGAGCGCGTAGATGTCCGAGCGCTCGTCGATCGGCATGTCGATGAGCCCGCACTGCTCGGGGCTCGAGTAGCCGGGCGAAACGCCCACGTTCGCGCCCGTCTCCAGCGGCAACACGGCGGCGCGGTGGAAGCCCGTCAATCTCACGCGCTGGTTGTCCGGCGCGACCACGACCACGCGCGGCTGCAGATCGAGGTGCAGAATCTGGCGGCGGTGCAGCTGGGAGATCGACTGGCAGAGCTGAATCATCCATTCGAGCGAGTCCTGCACGCTCACCGCGTGCTGCGTCAGGTAGTAGGCGAGGTCGCGCCCCTCCAGCTGCTCGATCACGAGGTAGGCGCGGCCGTCCTGCTTGAAGATGTCCAGCGCCTTGACCACCGTCGGGTAGCTGACGGAGCGCAGCACCAGGAACTCGTTCTGGTACGGGTTGCCGGCGGATTGATCATTCCAGTCCGCGGCCGCGAGCTGGCTCTTGGGCGCCGCGCGATCGGGCTGCTCTTTGACGATCACGGTGTAGTCCGTGACCGTGTCCGTCGCCCGGTACATGTTCGAGCCGTTCTTGAACTCCAAGAAACGCTCGATCCGGTAGCGCTGCGTGAGCAGCGTGCCGTCCTGAAGCGGATCGAGGGGATCGATCAGCAAATTCTCCGCGTCGCTGGGGTGATTCAGCACGATCGTTCCTTTCCTAGAGGACCACTTGGGTCAAGGGCCGGAAGCGACCCCCTTGCACTTGCATCAGATACAGCGGACGGCGCACGTTGCCCTGGGCATCCACGCGGGCATGCCCGGTCAGGCTGTCGAAGCCGTCCTGGCCGAGGGTCTTGAGATAGCGGCTGATGGCCGTTCGGCTCGGGCCCACGTTCTGGGCGGCCTTCGCGAACAGCTCCACCGCCTCGTCCGTGAGCGCCGCGCGCGAGTTGGCCGGGGCGCCGAACTTCCCTTCGAAATCGGTCTCGAAGCGCCGTGCCTGCGGCGTGTCCACCTGCGGATGGTAGTAGCAGCCGCAGATGATGCCCTCGACGGCGCTGCCGCCATCCTTGAGCAGATCCGGCAGGTACAGCGCGTCGCCGCCCACCAGCGGCGTGTTCAGACCGGCGGAAGCCTTCGCCTTGGCGAGCGCGATCGCGTCCAGATGCGAGCCCGCCAGGAAAATCGCCTGCGGCGCGCTCGATTTGAGGCTGTTCACGATCTGGGCCCAGTCCGACTGCGCGTTGTAGGGCACGCGCCGCACCATCGCGCCGGCCGCCTCGGCCTGATTGACGAACGCGCTCGCGAGGCCCTGGCGGGTCGGCGCGTTCTCGGGCGTCAGCACGGCGATCGTCTGGGCGTTCATGCGCTCCGTGACGTAGTTCGCGAGCGCCGCGCCTTCGAGCGCGTCGTCGGGGCTCAGCCGGAAGAAGTTGGGCGACAAGCCGGACAATTGCGTGCTGGTGCTGGTCGGCGAGATCACCGGCAATCCCGTGAGGTTGTAGAGCGGCATCGCCGCCCAGCTCGCGTCCGAATCGAGGTGGCCGACCACGCCGACGACGTCTTGATCGTCGCCCAGCGTCTTGGAGACGGCGATCGCCCCGTTGGTGCCCGAGCGATCGTCCGCCAGCTCGAGCAGCAGCCGCGGCGTGTGGTCCGACCCGTTGATGCGCTCCTGCGCGAACGCCGCGCCTTGCAGCTCGGCCTCGCCCTTGCTCGCGTACTGGCCCGAAAAAGGACCGGCGATCGCCACTTCCGCCGTGGGCACCTTGGCGAGCATCAGATAGCTGTTTTGCAGATAGATGCGCGCCTCGCCGTCGTGCGGATCGGCCGCCACGGCGCGATTGAAGTCGGCGATCGCCGTCTGATAGTCATGGTTGGCGTAGGCCCGCGCGCCGGCCGACTTGTCGGCATTGCGCGTGGTCAGAATCGCCGCGCCCTGGCTCACAATCGACGCGTGTCCCGAGAAGAAGGTCCGCGCGCCGAAAACGGCCGCCGCGAGAAGCACCGCGCCCGCGCCGAGGCCGTAGAACACGGGCCGCAGCGAGAAGAAGTTCACCTCCGTGCGCCCGGTCGGCACGGCCAACGTGGTGGCGGTGGCCGCCTTGTTGCCCTCGAAGCGCTCGGTGGGGCTGTTCGGGCGGTTCACGTGCAGTCCCGCGGCGTCCGTCACCAGCGCGCCGGAGGCGTCCTTGCGCAGCACGTGCGCCTTCTTCGAGATGTATTGCTTGCAGTGCGGGCAGAACTGGCGCGTGATCGTGCTCAACTTGCCGCAGTGCGGGCACTCGCGCACCACGTCGGTCTGCGCGCCGCCGATCGCCATCAGCTCGCCGAGCATCTCGTCGGCGGAGGCGAAGCGGTTCTCGACGTCGGGATCGAGCGCCTTGAGAATCAGCATCTCGATCTCGTCGGAGATGTCCGGATTGAGCGTCTTGACCGGCGGGAACGAGAAAGGCGGCTCGTTTTGGGGATCACGGCCCGTCAGCATGTAGTGCATCGTGGCGCCCAGCGCGTAAATGTCGCTGCGCGGCTCCACCTGGCCGCGGTACTGCTCCGGCGGCGCGTAGCCCTGCGTGCCGATCATCGTGCCGCGCGAGACCGGATTGAAGAAGCGCGCGATGCCGAAGTCGACGAGCGAGACCTTGCCCCACTCCGTGGTGATCACGTTGGCGGGCTTCATGTCGCGATAGATAATAGGCGGCTTCTGATGGTGCAGGTACGACAGCACGTCCAGGCACTGGATCATCCAGCCGATGACCTCGTTCTCCTCGAAGGGCGTGCCCTTCTCGAGCAGACGCGCCTCGAGGTCGGTGCCGTTGATGTACTCCATCACCAGGTAGTGGCGATTGGACTCGGTGAAGCGGTCGTACACCTCGGGAATGCCGGGGTGCTTGAGCGTGGCCAAGAAGTCCGCCTCGCGGTGAAAGCTCTCGGTCGCCTGCGCGCGCTGCTCGGGATCGTTGAAGTGATCGAGCATCTCCTTGATCACGCAGGTGCGGCTCGCGAAGCGCGTGTCCGTCGCCAAATAGACGGCGCCCATGCCGCCCTGGCCCAGCAGCTGCGTGATGCGGTAGCGATCCTGCAACACCGCGTCCGAGGGCAGCAAATTGCTGTACGCATCGTCCTCGAGCGACTGCGCGGGCGCCACGGCCACCGCGGGCGCGGTCGCGGGCGTGCCGAGCACGGTGGTGGGCTCGCCCTTGAACGGCTTGCCGCAGTTGTGGCAGGCCCGGTTCTCGATGGGGTTCTCGACCTGGCATTCAGGACAATGCAGACTGGTCATCTCAAATTACCGCCGTGCGCTACCAATCGAAGAGCTGGGTGACGAGGTGCTGGTTGTCGGCTTCCTGGAGGTTGGAGCGGCCGTTGCCGTCCGTGTCCTCGTCCGAGAAAGCCGAGGCGTCGCCCACGGCGATCGCCTTGCCGCCCTTGTAAGGCCCGCCGACGAGCACGGCCCAGGGCTTCATTTGGGCATTGTCTTCGACCTGGTAGGCCCCCGAACCCGTCTGCGCGAGCACCGCTGCCGGCCCGACGCCGAACACCGAGCAGGCCTGATAGAGCTGCCAGGCATTCACGCCCGCGACGGCCGGATTGTTCGGCGCGAAGCTGTGCACCGCCGGCCAATCGGGATTGGTGGCGGCGGGATCGCGTATCAAATCCGGATCGAAGTGCACGCCGAACGGGTGCACCAGCGCGTTCGTGTCCGGGTTCTTGAAGCCGGCGAAGCCGCCCCACTCGCCGAACACGATCAACTTGCCGCCTTGTGCGACGAAGGAGGCAAGCTGGGAAGCGGTGGCGGAAGGCAGGCTCATCGAAGGGCTCACGAGCACCCAGGCCCCTCCTTGCGAGGGCGCCTGCGGAGCAATTTGCCAGCCGTCGTTCTGAAGCGCCTGCTGGAGGCCCTGGAACTTGGCGAGCGGAATACCGGGCGAGACGGAGGGATCGAAATAGGCGACCGCCTGGGTGGGTTCGAGCGTGAAATCGATCCCCGTCGCTCCCTGTTCGGCCACGGTCAACGCGTGCGAGCCGGTCGAATACTTGGGCTTGCTGACGGTGAGCGTCACTGAGCTGAGCGCGACCCCATCCAAGCTGTAGGCACCCTGGCTGTCCGTCATGGTGCTGTTGAGCCCGTCCGAGACGACCGCGCCGGCGACCGGCTGTCCGCCTGCCGTGACGTGGCCGCTCACCTTGGCTCCCTGACTCATGGTCAGGCGCTCGGAGATCGGCTGTGGTTGTTTGGTGATCGTTATATTCCCGACTTCTTGGGTCGCGTAACCCGGCGCCGAGACCACCAGGCGGTAGCCGCCGCCCGGCTCGAGCGGACTCAAGGTCGCCTGGCCGCTCGAGTCGGTGCTGCTGGTCGCGAGCGTCGGGCCGTAGAGGGCGATCGTCGCCGAGGCGATGCCGCCGGACTTGCCGGTGAGCTGCGTGTAGAGCGAGCCTCCGGAGACCTGAATGCCCGAATCCGAGTACTGCCCGCCCGGCGGAATCGAGGGCGGCACGAACGTGGGTGTGGGCGTGGGCACGGGCGGCTTCGTCTGGAGATTGACATTGCAGGCGGACATCGCGAGCGGCAGCGCCAGCAGGCTGAACATCAAAGTGCGGCGGATCATGAAGCGCCTCCATCGTCGCGGGTGGCGCTGAGGAGCTTTTGCACGTTCAGGGCGCCGAAACCGGAAAAGGGGTCGAAAGGTGCGCTGCCGAGCGGAACGGCGGTCGCGGCCATCCGCGTGCGCACCTGGGCGGGCGAAAGCCCGGGGTTCTGGCTGAGCAGCAGCGCGACGGCCGCCGTCACTTGCGGCGCCGACATGCTCGTGCCGGCCAGATAGTCGTAGATTTGCGACGGTTGACCGCTGGCGTCCGGAGCCCCCTTGCCCTCGTACTTCGAGATCCAGCAAGGGTAGGTCGGAATGCAGGAGAAGATGCCCGGCCCGTTGTTCTCGTCCGGCACGCCGCCGCCCGGCGCGACGAGCACCAACTGGTTGCCGTGGCTCGAATAGGCCGGCACGGTGCCGCTCGCGGTCGTCGCGCCGACGGAGATGACGCCGTCGTACTGCGCCGGATAGTTGACGTCCGAGCTGTCGTTGCCCGCGGCGATGACCACGGCGACGTTCTTGTCGAAGGCGTAGTTGAGCGCGTCGAGCAGGACGTTGCTGGGCTGTGGGCCGCCGATGGAGAGGTTGATGACCTGCGCGCCCTTGTCGACCGCGTCCTTGATGCCCTTGGTGATCGTCGCGTCGTCCGCGTCGCCCGAGGCGGTCGTGACCTTGACCGGCAGAATCTTGATTCCCGGCGCCGCGCCCGAGATGCCGATGCCGTTGTTCGCGACGGCGCCCACGATGCCGCACACGTGCGTGCCGTGGCCGTGGCCGTCACGGCCGTCGTAGTTCACGGTGTCGAGCACGTCGTGGTTGCCCATCGCGACGACCTCGTCGATCAGCGGCAACAGGTTGGCCTTGAGGTCCGGATGATTCGGATCGACGCCCGAGTCGATCACGCCGACGATGACGCCCTGGCCCGTGTTCGTGCTCCACACCTGGTCGAACTTGTCGACCGGCAGGTCCCATTGCAGGTGGTAATCCGGATCGTTGGGAACGACGACGTTCTGGACCGAGGCCACGTCCAGCAGAAAGCGCGGCGGCGTGAAACGCGCGCCCGGCCGGACGTCCAACTGATGGCGCCGATTGGGCTCGGCGACCTTGATGCGGTCATCCGTTCGCAAGCGCGCGATCGCCCCCGCGAGGTCCGTGCCTTCGGGCAACGTCCAGCGCTCGGCATCCGGCAGCAGTGCCATCGGCTGGCTCGCGCCGACCAGCGCACGCGCAGCGACGCGATCGGCTGCCGTGGCGTTCGGTTGGAAACGCACCACGAGTTGATCGGGCACGGCGTCCGTCGACAACGGGGCCTGCAAGGGCGGGTTTCCCTGGCAGGCGACAATCAGCAAAGGCAGAAGCGCCAGGGTGAGCTTTTTCATCGCGCGTATCTCCGGCAGGAGGTGGACGACGTCTCGTTCATACCGTCAGCGGCCATAGGCAGGCTCGGCTTGCGTCACGTATGGACAAAGGCGGAAGATGTGCGCGGCGACCATCGGATTGACGTGCGGCGGCAGCGCCAGGCGCCATTCGTCCGACTCGGTCTTCTCGAGCGGGTGCGTGCCGTACACGAGGTCGATCAAATCCGGCGTCGGCCCGCCCGCGGCGTAGGTCACGAACAGGTGCGTGCCGAGCAGTTGGTTCGGCGAGACGTACACGCCGGGCCCGAAGTTGTTCGGCGGCACCGCCGTGCTGCCTGACGGCGGTGTCGTGACGGTCGTGTCCGGACGCGCGGCGCTCACGAGGCCACTCGATTGAAAGCGCTGCTGGGCCGCCCCGACGGAGAGGCCGGGCGGCAGCGCAATACGCTCGGCGTCGGTGCCCGGAATCGTGCCAGCGACGGTCGCGCCTTGATCCGAAACGAATGCGGAAAGCGCACCCGGGGGCAGATTGGGCGCAGGCTCGATGATCAAGTAACCGGGCACGTTTCCCGGCGCGGCAGCCGGCGCCTGGGTCAAAGGCAGCGACAACGTCACGGGCGGCGCCGCGCGCTCGGCGGCGTTCAAGCGCGGCAACGGGCGCACGCGGGCAACGTAGGGCAGACTCGCGAAGAAGAGCGCGTAGTCGTTTTGATCGCCGCGCTCGCCGATCTCGAAGGTGTAGTGGGTCGCGTCGCGCTTCTTGAGCGTCAGCGTGCCCATCACGAGGTTGATGACGGACACGAAGCGATCGCCGATCGGCTCCTTGAACGCCACCGAAACGGCGTTCGAGGGCGGCTCGACGGCAAAAGCGGGACTCGAAGCCCCCAAAAACAAGATGGCGCCTGCCATCAGCGCAATTCGACGCATGATTGCCCCTATTATACCCCGCTTCCTCGGCAATTCGCGTCGGGCGCCATCACTGGAAAAGAGAGCCCTGTGGGCCGGCTCAGCCGCCGGCGGTCGCGCTCGCCGTGGCCGTGCCGCTGGCACTCGCGTCGCTGGACGCGGCGTTCGCGTCCTGGTCGTTGACCGGGGTTGGCGTCGCCGTGCCGTCGGAGGTCGTGAGGGTGAGGCTCGGCGCGCTATCTGCGGGCGCCGTCACGGAGGCCGTCTCGTCGGTGTCGGTCTTGCCGGTGATCGTCTCGTTGCCTTGAGTGCCGGAAAGCGTGAGGTTGATGGTCTTGCCGTCGACCGTCACGGTGCCGCTGCCGCTGACGGCGGCCCCGCCGGCGCCCGCGGCGATCATTTCGGTCCACCCGACGGTGGCCGCCAGCGTCCCCGTGAGCGTGGCGTTCAAGCTCACGGTCTCGCTGCCGTCCGCGTTGAGCGTCGTCACCCGGGCCACGTTGCGCGTCGTGCCGTCCGGCGTGGTTTCCTGAATCTGCGTCTGGGATCCGACGAGCACGTTGCTGGCCGGATCGACGGTCCGGGCCAAAGTCACGGACCGGCTCCACGTCTTGCCGTTCAGCGTCTTGGTGTCCGTGAACGTGACGGTCTTGGTCTTGGAGCCGTCCGCATTGTCGGTCCACGGCGCCGCGGCCCAGGCGACCTGCAGGCGCCCCTTGGCGGCGGCCAGCCGGGCGATGCGGGCGGCCAGTTTGGCTTTGAGCGCTGCGCGGCGGGCCTGCACCTTCACCTTGATCGCGGCGATGATGTCCGCGGTGAGGTTCGGCTTCGCCTGCACGAAGTACGGCGACGGGCCGGGCTGATCGTCGGCCATGGCGCCGTAGGCGTCCATGTCTTGCGAAGTGGCGATGGCGATCGCCTCCCCCTGGCCCGCCGCGGTCGCGATCGGCGAGGGCCCCGTCGCGGGGCTCGTCATGGGCGGGGCGCTCGCGCAGCCGGCGAGTGCAGCCGCGAGCAGCAAGCCGAGGATTTGGCGATTGAACACGAGGCAACTCCTTCGTCGTGGCGATGAAAGTGGCGTGATTATAAGCGAGCGGCGATGAATTGGCCATGTGAAAGAGCGGGGACAATCGCCCCCGCTCTTCCGTTTACTTTCGAGAACTACGACTTCGAACCGTCGTTGCCGCTGTTCGCGTTCTCGCCGGTGGTCGCGGCGCTCGCGCTGGCCGTGGCGCTGCCGGACGCGTCAGCATTCGTCGAACCGCTCTGATCGCCCGTGTCGCCCACGTCCGCGCCGTCGGCCGCCGGTTGGATGTCGCTGCCCGCACCGGACACGCTGCCCTGCTGCGCGTCCTCGTCACCCGAAACCGTCACGGGTGCCGTCTGGAAGGGCACGCCGTTCGCCTGCGTCCAGTTTACCGTGCCGTTGCCCGTCACGGTGCCGTCGGCGGCGATCGTCTCGCTCAGATCGGCCACGCGATTGTCGCCGTTCGGCAGACTGAGCTCGGAGTGGAAGGTCACGGTGTAGGTGCCGTCCTGATTGAGCAGCTTGTCGCGCATCGCCGTTCGCTTCTGGCCGTTCGACAGGCTTTCGGTGAAGGTGTCCTTGACCTCGACGATCGTCTGGTCGCTGGTGTTGCGCGTGCGGGTCGAATCGACGCTGCGCTGCAGGGTCGCGCCGTTCACGGTCTGCGAAACCGAGAAGGTCAGGTGCAGCGACTCGGTGCCGTCGCCGTTGTCCGTCCACTTGGCGCCTTGCAGCGCCTTGCTGATGCCCGTGTGAGCCTCGGTGAGCTTGCCGAGGCGCGTTTGGAGCTTCTGCAGGCGCTCTTGCAGGTGCTGCTTCAGCTTCTGGCTCACGGCGGAGTCGAGCTTGCCGCGGAAAGCCTGCTTGGCGCAATTCATGGCGTTACCTTGGCCTTGCATGCCAGGACCGCCGGCATTCTGGCCGCCGGGCATACCAGGGACGCCCTGACCACCCGCCATATTCGAACCGCCCTGGCCGGGCATTCCGGGAGCCCCCTGGCCGCCTTGCATGTCGGGACCACCCGGCATACCGGAGCCATTCTGGCCGCCCTGTTGGCTGGAGCCGCCCGGGGCTCCGACCGTGGTGCCCGGCTGCATCGAGCCGATTTGGGCATTGGCGGAAACGCTTCCCACGTTGCCGGACGACACTTGGGAAACGGTGCGAATCATCCCGTTCGACACGCCGCCGGCTGCGCCCTGCGGCGGCTGGCCCCCCTGTTGCTGACCACCTTGCGGCATGCCACCGGGCGCGGTCTGGCCGCCGCTGTTCTGGCCTCCCCCCATGCCTGGGCCACCCTGAGCGCCTTGTGTGCCGCCCTGGCCGCCAGGCATACCGGGGCCACCTTGATTGCCGCCCTGGCCGCCTTGCATTCCGGGGGCACCTTGATTGCCACCTTGGCCGCCGCCGGTCGGGCCGCATCCAGGCATCGCGCCCCCTTGCATACCCGGAGCCCCCTGGCCGCCCTGCATGTTGGGGCCGCCCGGCATACCGGCATTGCCTTGAGTGGCGCCAGGAGCACCCTGGCCTCCTCCGGATTGGCCGCCCGTCAATGCGCCCTTGACGCCCCCGATCACCGAACCCAACAGACCACCACCGGTGTTTTGTCTACCCGACGCCACCTGAGAGATCGCGTAGGCCGCGACGGCCTGGGTATCGAGCGAGGTTTCCAATGCGCCGTAATCGGACATCGTTTGAGCCTCTCCGAGGGCATCCGCAACACCCAGCGAGGCTTCCTGCGGCGACGCCGGCTTGAGCGCCGCACCACCGGTGGTCCCCATCGGGCCGCCGGGTTGATTGCCGTTCTGTTCGCCATTCGCTGCGCCCATGCCGCCGGTCAGGTTCAAAACGGGCAAGTTGCATCCTGCGAGCAGGGAAACGGCGACCGTAGCCGACAGCATCAAACCGAGGGTGTTGCGTGTGATCATGCGGATTGCCCTCCTCAGGCCTTTGACGAAAAAACACTTACTTGCTCTGGCGATATACCACCGATTGGATTGCCTCAAAGAAAATCATACGTTTGAATGTTAAGATTTGCGAAACCGACCATGCGGATCCGCGCGCCGGGCCGCTCGTCGGCGCTTGACAGCTTCGCGCGAAGTCGCCAGCATGGGGCTCTGCGTTGCAAGGAAAGGGAGCAAGATGGAGCTCGGACTCGCGAACAAGGTGGTGCTGGTGACGGCGTCAAGCAAGGGCATCGGGCGAGCGATCGCCGAGGCCTTCGCCCGCGAGAAGGCGCGCGTCGTGATGTGCGCCCGCGACGAGGCCGCGCTGAACGACGCCGCCGCCAAGATCAAGCAAGCTACCGGCGCCGAGGTGCTCCCGCTCGTCTGCGATCTGACGTCCGCGGAGTCGATCGAGAACCTGGTCTTCGAGGCGGGCAAGCAATTGGGGCCGATTGAGGTGCTGGTGGCGAACGCCGGCGGCCCGCCCGAGGGCGGCTACTTCCAGGTGACGGACGACGACTGGTGGGAAGGCTTCCAGCTCAACTTCATGAGCATCGTGATGCTGCTGCGCAACGTCGCGCCGGGCATGAAGGCGCGCGAGTGGGGCCGCGTCATCGCCATCGAGAGCACGAGCGCGCGCCAGCCGCTCGAGGGCATGACGGTTTCGAACGCGGTGCGCGCGGGCGTGCTGGGCTTCGCGAAGAGCGTCTCGCAAGAATTCGCGCCGTACGGCATCACGGTGAACACGATTCTGCCCGGCTATACCGAGACCAATCGCCTGGCCCAGCTCGCGCAGGAGAAGGCCCAGTTCAAGAAGACCACCCCGCAAGAGGTGGTCAAGGAATGGCAAGCGCAGGTGCCCGCGGGCAGGCTCGGCAAGCCGCAGGACATCGCGGCCCTGGCCCTGTTCCTGGCCTCGGTGCCGGCGGGTTACGTCACTGGGCAGGCGATCGCCGTGGACGGCGGGTTGATCAAAAGCGTGTAGGCTATTGTGGTGTCGCTACCTTGTAATGCAGCGACACCAAGTTCACGCTGTTTGGATCGACGCCGCCGAGGTTCTCAGGAAACGTGACGCCCGCGACGGTGTTGTAGAGGTCTTGGGTACCCGGCTTGCTGGTATCGATTGTGAAAAACTGATTCTGGCCGATTCCCCAGCGATCGAGCATGTAGCCTTGCGGACCCGAGCCGCCATAGTTTCGCGTGGCCACCGCCAAGTTGCCCTCGAGCAGTTGTGGAGGGACGGAACGCCCCTCGGCGTCCGTCGCCTGCGTCACCTGGCTAAGTTGCAGCGTGATCTGGACCGTCTTGTTGTCGTCGGTAAATCCCCATTCGCGGCCTTGCTGCAACTGGCGGTAATGCTCGTTGATGGTGTTGTCCGCGTTCTTGCGCCCTTGCCACATCACCATCTGCCCGGCCTCCTGGTATAGCGCGAAGTAATCCGTCCAATAAGTGCTCGGCACCGGAACCGGCTGGCGATCGAGCGTGTCCGATTCGTCGCGCACGAACGGCAGATAGCTGCGCGGATCCGGATACGGGAATGTGGCCGGCGCCGGGCCGTTCACCAAAGGCGCCGCACTCGGAGCGGTGCTGTTGTTTACCACGAAGTAATAGCCCAGGTTATTGGATTCCGTGATCGGCCCGGCCAAGCTGTACTCGAAGGTCAGCTGGTTGCCTTGAATCGCGCCTGTCGCATTGTATGCGCAGCCGAACAGGGCCACCGAAGCGGCAAAAATGGCTCCGAGACGACCAATGGGCTGATTGAGAATGCCGTTCAAGGGACGCATGGCACCTACCTTACCAGAAATTAGAATCCAAGACCAGTTAGTCCGGAACTGCTCGTCGTGCTGGTGCGATTGAAGGAGTTGCTCGTGAAACTCAACGGCATCGAGGGGAAAGCGACCATCGAGAGCGAGACCGAATACATCTGGGCCTGGCGGTCATACAAAAAGGAGAGCACGAAGTCGTGCAGATCCTTGGTAATGCCGAGCGTCGTGAATTCATAGTGGGGTGGCAATGCCGTGGTATCGTAGCCGCCGCCAAGCACGAGCTCCACGTGGCTGCGCCAGTCGTGGCCGAAGATGATGTAAAGCCGGTTTGCCAACGAGGTCCACATGCCCTTCTCGAAATCGTAGCCCATCGTGTTGTCGAACTGCCAGCCGGGCGTGATGTTGTCCGAGCCGTACGAACCGCCGAAAACATCTGGTGACGAGCGCAGCGTGAACGTGCCGGACACTGGCTGCCAGGTGCCCTTGAGACCGAAGGTCGGAATGTGGGGCAGATACGCCACGTTGAGCGTCTTCTTCTCGAAGACGAGGTACGGAACATCTTGATCCAGGTTGTACTGGCCATTGAGCGTCAGGCCGAGTGGATGGCCGAAAATTTCCGAACGCCAACTAACGTCACTCGAAATCGGTTGATAACGTTGGTTCTGGTAGTCATAGCCGCTGCGAAGGTTGTACGTGATCCAGGGCGCGTTTTGAACCTGTAGCGCGCCCGTCAGCATTGTTTGCTTGGATAGCGAGAGGCTGTCCTGCTGGAACGGCGAGTTGTTGTACGCCAGGCTATTATTCGCTTCTGCCTTCGCCTTGTCCGGCGTGATGTTGTTCGTGTAATCGAAATTAGTCGAGGTGGTCGACGTCCAGTTCGTGCTCAGCGCTGCGTGCTCGTCGATTGAGTACTGGGCGTCGTGTGTGGAGTAGAAAAACTGCCGATAACCCGTGCCCCCGAAATCGATTTTCGTATTCAAAGGCAATGGCAATCCCTTACTGGCCAACTGCACCTCGGGGTTGAGGCGGTCGATGAACGGCCCCGGGAAGTTTGAATTGACCAGCGCCGTCTGGTTCGGATCCACTTTGAACGAAGAGTACTCGAAGAATCGACCGTAATCCAGCTTAAGCGTTACAGGCTGGTAGTCGGAAAGCAGCGGCTGGGATTGAAAAGTGAGCTCAGGCAACTTGTCGAACTTGCCGAGCGAATTGATGCGCGCCTGCTGCAGTTGCGGCGTCGTGGTCGCCGTCTGTTGGGTCAAATCGAGGAACTTGTACGCATCCATCGTGAGCGTGCCGACGCCGCTCATGTTGTGGGTGACCGTGATCTCGGGCTCGGCCTGCTGATCCCAGGGGCTCGCGCTCGGCACCGGCAGCGGCGCGATGCCGGAAGGCGCCGGCGTGGCCGGTGCTGGCTGATTGATGTTGATGCGGTACGGCACGTTCACCGTCGAGTTGGTATCCGCCCCCCACTGGCTCGTCGCGTTGAAGGTGTTGTTGACGTTCGTCGTCGTGGGTCCGTCGACGTTGTTGATGGTGTACGACGTGGGCGCCGAGGACGGGCTCACCTGCTGCACGGTCATCTGCGGAACGGCCTGACGCGAGAGCGAGTGGGAAATTTGCGCGGTGGAGTTCAGCTTGACGTTGGTGTTGCCCGCCTGAAAGCCGAGGTTGCCCCCGAGCTGCGTGGAAACGCTCTGGGCGAGGCTCGCCGGAGTACCGACGGCCAACTGCGTGGGCACCTGGTTGCCGCGCGTTTGCGAGCTGTCGTACGTCAGGTCGTAGTTCAGGCCACCGAGGTCGGTGAGCGACTGCTTCGCCTCCAGGTGCTGTTTGCTCGTGTTGTCGCGGAAGTTCGGCGTGATCGGATCGTAGATGTTGTGGTCGTCGTAGCGGCCGTCGAGCTCGATGCCGAACGGCAGGCGCTGCCGATGCTCGACGCCCCAGATGCGATCCTGGAACGGCAGCCCGTTCAGGCCGAACAGGGCTTCGTTCTGCGCAATGAGGGCGCTGCTGTCCGAGGCCTGCGCGTTCGGTGGAATCAGGTTGTTCGTATCCGGGGTCACGAGGCCGTAGAAGTAGGCGTAGCTCGCCGCGTCGTAGCCCCACGTCGCATAGTGCTCGAAGCCGGTGCCGACGCCCTTCTTCTCGAACAGGTTGAGCATCAAGCGGCCGCGGTTGAGCCAATAGCCGTGGTTCAGCGCCGGCAGCGTGTAGTCGTACTTCGTGCGCAGGTAGAAGCCTTCGATGTCCGTACGGCCCATGTCCAGTGAGTTCGTCTCGCCGTGCAGCGGAATCACCCACACCGGCAGCCAGAAGACGTAGTGGCCGTTGATGTAGATCTTGTCGTCCCAGGCCACGATCTTGTCGCCCGCGAAGTATTGAATGGAGCGCGAGACCACGTGGTAGTGCGGCACCTTGCCGGTCAGGATCTCGTCGCAGGTCGTGAACGTGGCATCCGACGCCTCGAAGTGCGTCTGGCCCCAGGCGTCGACCTTCTTGGCGCGGATGTAGATCGTTTGGCCGGCATACTGGGCCGGCGTGCTCAGATTGGCGCCGTAGATGGTCGCTTGCTGCGTGTCGTAGTGGTAGCGCAGGCCCGTGCCCGTGATGACCTGTTGTTGATCCTTGTGGTCGGGATCGGGGCGCGTGAAGGTGAAATCGGTGTCCGTGAAGATCACCTGGTTCTTCTGGTCGACCGACAATTCTTCGGCGCTGACCGTAATCGGCCCGTAGTTCACCACCACGTTGCCGCGGAAGGTGCTGATGCCCGTCTCGTGATTGGTCGTGAGCGAGTCCGCACGGACCTTCACCTTCTCACCCGGCGCCGGCGTCGGGCTCGGCTCGGGCGAAGGGAATTGAATGCCCTCGGGCACGGCCGGCGAGATGATCGGCGGGTGTGGATACGAATAAGGCGTCGGCGTCCCGGTGGCGGCCGTCGAGGGGCTGGCGGCCGCACTGGCCGCCGCAGTGCCGCTCGCGCCTGTAGGCGCAGTGCCACTGGCGCTGGGTGCGGCGGTGCCGGTCGCAGTGACGGCGGGCGTTCCCGACGCCGAGACGCTCGGGCTCGGTAGCGACGGCCGGACGGTCGGCTTGGGTTGAACGGACGGCGGCGGCGTATAGCCGGGCGGCGGCGAGGCGCCCGGCGGCAAGGTGTAATGGACGTGCGGAGGTTTGCCCATGCCGCCGCCGAAGGCCGGATGGCTCATAAGCGTGATAGCAAGGGTTAGGCACAAATAAAAAACGGCTTTGAACCGTTTTTGCAGCACCCTTGATGCGGAAGGAAGTCGCCTCATCGGCTCGTGCCTCGCCGTGATTGCCCTGGGAACGGCCCTAGCGGGCCATGGTATGCAATCATCTGTCGATCCGCCACAGCAAATAGGCCCCCACGACGCCGAAGAGGTAGTTCTGAATCCAGGCGCCCGTGATGGGGTCGATCACGCCGTTGTTGCCCAGGCTGCGCGCCACGGACATCACCACGTAGTAGATGAACACCAGGATGATGCTGAACACCACGCCGATGTAGCCGCCCATGCGCGAGAAGCGGGCGCCGAGAGGTGCGGCCAGAAGGGCCGAGAAGAAGGTGGCGAGCGGCAGCGAGAACTTCATGTAGTAGTCGACCAGCATCGACTTCACGTCCTCACCGCCGGACTGCAGCGTCTGAATCTCTTGCCAGAGCTCGCTGGAGCCCTTCTCTTGCGGGCTGCGATCGCCCGCCTTGAAGAAGGTCTCGGGATCGATCGCGACCTTGACGTTCATGTCCCGGAAAGACGACTCGTCCTTCACCGAGCCCCACTCGTCGTAGTCCGACAGCACGCCGTTGGAGAGCTGCCAGCTGTCGCCGACCCAGTGGGCCTCTTCCGCGGTGATCACCTGCTGGGCGCCGCCGCGCTTGTCGAAGATGAAGACGTCGTACATCTCGTTCGTGCGCCGATCCACCTGGCGGACGTAGAAGTAGCGATCCTCCTTGGTGCCCTTGAAGAAGACGTTCTCTTTGATCACGGGCTGCGTCTGGTGCAACACCAGCTCGCGCGTGAGGTCCACCACCTGCCGATTGGCCCAGGGCACGACATAGTCGTTGATCGCGAACGAGGCGTAGCTCACGACGACGGACACGGCCAGAATCGGCATCAGAATGCGCCTGAAGCTCACGCCGACCGAGCGCAGGGCCGTCACCTCGGAATCCTTCGACAAGCGCCCGATCGCGAGCAGCGTCGAGAACAGAAAGGCGACCGGGAAAGTGACGACGATGATCGCCGGCAGATTGTAGGCGAGCAGCATCGCCACCACGCCGACCGAGACGCCCGAGTGGACGATCAGCTCGGCGTAGAGGTAGAGCGTGTTCGCGAGCATGATCACGACGAAACCGGCCACGCCCAACAGGAATGGGCGCACCAACTCGGCGATGATGTAACGATCCACCAGTTTCATGAGTCCCACATTCTACCGTGTGAGGCCGGAGGCCGCAAATGACGCGTTTGCTAGCTTCCGGGCGATCGCGGTATGCAGGCGCCACGCGCGGGTAAGGATCCGATAGATCCCGTGTGAGGACCCGCCCATGCTCCGCCGCCTCCTGATGGGCATCGCCGTCGTTTCCCTGGCCGGTTGTGCGCTGCCCTCGTTACCCAAATTGCCGGCATTGCCGAAGCTGCCCTCGCTGCCCAAGCTGCCCAGCTTGCCGAAGGTGCCGACCATCAAGTCGGTGCTGCCGGTCGTGAGCAGTGGCGAGACGCTCAAGGACGCCTTTGCGCTCGCAACGCCCGTGGCGACGGCCTGGCAGGCGGATGCGCTGCCCATAAAAGCCATCGGCCACGCGATCGATCCGGGCGGGCGTGACGGCGCCTATAAGGGCGGCTACTGGCTGTTCGACTTCTCCTCGCAGTCCGTTCCCGGCACGTGGCTCGCCGTGACCGTCCAGGGGGGCGTGGCGACGAAGCTGCCGGGGCCGGCGGCGGACGCGAGCGCGATCGCGATGCCTGTCGACCTGGCGGGCATCGTCGATTCGACCGATGCGGTGAGCGCCGCCCACGTCAGCGGCGAGTTGGCCGTGGTGCTGGACGTGGACAACCAGGGGCCGGCCTACACGGTGCTTCAAGAAGGCGCGACGGGCCGCGCGGTGCTCGACGCGACGACCGGTAAGGCCCGTTCGGGAAGCTAGCACACGTCCCCCTCGCCCTGGTGAGGGAGAGGGACGCCGAAGCCCTGTTCAGGGGCTGAGGCTGGGAGAGGGAGACTCGGTGCGGTCGGCCGGAAAACGAAGTCTCTCGGTGTACCGCCGGGAGACGCCCTCTCCCCGTTGGCTCCCCTGGACGGGTCGCCAACATCCCTCTCCCTCCCCAGGGAGAGGGCGAAATCAACAGTAAGCGCCGGTCGCGGCGCGGACGCTGCCGCTGATCACCGTGTGCAGCACGCCGTCGGGTGAGCGAACGAGCAATTCCCCCTGTGGGCCGAGTGCCTCGGCGTGGCCGGCCAGGGGCGCGTCGCCGATCACTTGAATCGCGCGGCCCAGCGTCACGCTCGCGCGGCCCCAGGCCTCGAGCACCGGGGCGAAGCCCTCTTGGCTCCAGCGGGCGTGCCGATCGCTCAGGTGCGCCAGCAGCGTCTCGAGCAGCGCCTCGGACGACGGCGTCGCGCCCAGGGCCTCGAGGCCGATCGCCTCGTCCAACGGCGGCGTGCGCAGATTCAGCCCGATGCCCACGATCGCCCCGCCGCGCGAAACCTCGACGAGAATTCCGCCCAGCTTGCGACCGTCGGCCACCAGATCGTTGACCCACTTGAGCCCCACGCCCGAGACATAGCTCTCCAGGGCCTCCTGGCAGGCCAGGCCGACCACGAAGGGCAGCTGCGTCGGCATCGCCGGCGTCGGCAGCAACACGGACAGATACAGCCCATCTCCGGGCGCCGAGGCCCACTGGCGGCCGCGCTGGCCGTAGCCCGCCGTCTGAGCATCGGCCGTCACGAGCGTGCCCGGCGCCGCGCCGTCGGCCGCCAATCGCTTGAGCAGCAAACTGGTGCTGTCGAGGCTGGCGAAGTGATGTCGCGGGCTGCCGAGGAGCATTACCAGCTCATCTTGCCGATGCGCGCGACGGCCTCTTCGAGGCGCTGGTTCGGCACGATCAGCGAGATGCGCACGTGGCCTTCGCCGAACGTGCCGAAGGCCGTGCCAGGCGTGACCACCACGCCTGCCTCGTCGATCAGCCGCGAGGCGAAGGCGCCGGCCGTGAAGCCCTTGGGCACAGGCACCCAGACGTACATCGTCGCCTTGGGACGCCGCACGTCGAAGCCAATGGCGTTCAGGCCGTCCACGACCACGTCGCGGCGCTGCCGATACATCTCGACCGTCTCGTCGACGTAGTGCTGCGGCAGATTGAGCGCGGCGATCGCCGCGTCCTGCACCGCCGGAAACAGGCCGTAGTCCATGTTCGTCTTGACCTTGAGCAGCGCCTGAATCATGCGCGCGTTGCCCACGACGAAGCCCACGCGCCAGCCGGCCATCGAGAAGGTCTTCGAGAAGGTGTGGAACTCGACGCCCCACTCGAGCGCGCCCGGAATCTCGAGCAGGCTCGTCGGCTTGTAGCCGTCGAAGGCGAGCTCGGCATAGGCCATATCGTGCACCAGCAGCGTGCGCGTCTCCTGCGCGAAGCGCAGCGCCCGCTCGAACAGCGCCCGATCGGCGACCGCCGCCGTGGGGTTGTGCGGGTAGTTGAAGAACAGCAGACGCGCCTGGCGGGCGACCTCGGGGTCGATCGCGTCGAAGTCGATCTGGTAGTCGCGCTCGGCCGTCAGCGGCAACGGCTCCACGCGCCCGCCGGCGAGAATCGTGCCGCGCGTGTGCACCGGATAGCCGGGGCTCTGCGCGAGCGTCACGTCGCCGGGGTTCACGTAGGCCAGCGCCAGATGCGCGAGGCCTTCTTTCGAGCCGATCAGCGGCAGCACCTGCGTGTCGGGATCGAGCGTCACGCCGTAGCGCGCGTGATACCAGCGCGCGATCTCGGCGCGCAGCTCGCGCTTGCCGTCGAAGGTCGGATAGCGATGGTTGGCCGGATCCTGAATCGCGCGCAGCACGGTGTCGACCACCGGCTGGGGCGTCGGCTTGTCCGGATTGCCCATGCCCAGATCGATCAGATCGACGCCGCGCTCGCGCGCCTGGGCCTTCAGCTGGTCCAACTGGGCGAAGATGTAGGGCGGCAGGCTCTGCAGCCGTTTGGACTCGGTAAACGGATCGAGCTGAGCAGTCGAGTTCATGAGGCGCTCCTGGCGATCGAAGGGGATACGGCGGCACGGCCGAGCGCGTCGGCGGCCGCGATCGCCTCGCGCACGCGCGCGGGCGACACGGGGAAGGGCAGATGGTGCACGGTCGATTCCGGCCGGCAAACGTGCGTGGTGAGGCGCTGCCACGCCGGCTCGTCCAGCGTGACGCCGAGGGCGCCCGTCGTGAGCGGCAACTCGAGCGCCGCGAAGAAGTCCGCGAGCGCGCGCGCCTCGGCCTCCCGGCCTTCGAGCAGCAGCTGCGCGAGAATGCCGAAGCCCACTTTCTCGCCGTGCCAGCTCGCGCGGTGCCCCGGCAGCTGCGTGAGCGCGTTGTGCACCGCGTGCGCCGCCACCGAGCGGCAACGCTCGCCGCCCAGGCCGCCGACGGTGCCGGCGAGGCAGATGTTCGTCTCGATCGCGCGCGAAAGCGTGGGCGTCAAGCGCCCGGCGCACGCGTCCGCGTAGGCCTCGCGGCCCCACTCGAGAATCTCGTCGTACAGAAAGCGCGCCATGCGATAGGCCGCGCGGGTGGTCTGATCCGCTGCGGCGTAGTCGACCGAGGCGGAGGTTTCCACCCACTTGGCGAGCGTGTCGGCCAGGCCGCTTGCCAGCAACCGCGCGGGCGCGCGCGCGATGAGCTCGGTGTCGACCACCACGCCCGCCGGGGCGCTCAGCACGCGCCCGAACTGAAAGGCGCCGGCGGCGTCGTAGAAGTTGCCGAGCCCGGTCCAGGCGGCGCAGGTGGCCGCGCTGGTGGGCAGATTGACGACGGGGCGCGCGGCCGCGTGGCCGACCAGCTTGGCGAGGTCCATCGCCTTGCCGCCGCCGACGCCGAGCACCACGTCGCAGCCGCGGGCGATTCCCGCCGCGCGCGCGCAGGCGTCCTCGGTGCAGTCCGGCGCGTAGACGTAGACCTCCGGCGCCAGCTTTTCGAGCTCGGGCGCAAGCGGCGGCCAGACGTGCGCGCCGGTCACGACGCAGACGCGCGGCCCATGCGCATTCAAGACGTCAGCGAGCTGTGCGCGCACACCGGGTCCGATCAGCACGGTCGCGGGCGCGATCGGCAGCAGCTTGCTGTGGGAAGGGGCTAACACGGAATTCCTCGACGACCGCCATTGGCCGCCCAAAACGGCTTATCGACGGATCTTAAGGGATCGCCCAAGGGGTGTCAATCGCTCCTCGACAGCCGTCGAGCGGCCTGTTGTGCCGCTTGCTCGGCGAAAAGCGAGAGGCGTTGGGTACGAAATGGTTATGCCGCGTCACCTCTCGATTTTGCTGCTACTGGGCCTGCTGGCCGGGACGATCGCCCCCCCGGCGCTCGCGGATCCGCCGCCGGACTGGGAGCCGGATCGCTTGCCCGGCGGCGCGATGCCGGACGAGGCCCAGCAGCCCCCGTCGGGCTGGCAATTCGGCATGGTCATGACCGCGCCCATGACGATCGGGCTCGGCATGTCCTACCTCTTTCCGACCTCGCCGGCCGCGTTCAAGATCGGCGGCTCCTGGGGCATGGTCGGCAACTC
>DATNPP010000632.1:0-13127 GCA_036703175.1 Oscillatoriaceae cyanobacterium | reverse complement strand
GGCTTTTTAATGCGACGGGGAGCCGAACGGCTCCCCTTTTCGTGTCAGGCGCCGGCCGCCTCGTCCGCGCCGCCGGACATGCTGGCGGCGATTTCGGCCAGCACGGCTGAGATGCGGGCCAGGCCTTCGCGCGCGAGCTCGCCGTACTCCTCGGACGCCACGAGGGCTTCGTAAGCTTGCTGGGCCTGCAGCAGGCGCTTCGCTTCTTCGTGCATGCGCGCCAGTTGCATCTGCGCCGGGAAGTGGCCGGGGTCGATGTCGACGACTTGCTGGAACGCTTTGAGGGCCTTGTCGCGGTTCTGCAGCCCCAGATGCAATTCGCCCAGCTGCCAGAAGACGTCGGCGTCGCCGGCGCCCAGCTCGACGGCCTTCTCGTACTCGACGACCGCTTGGCGAGCATCGCCCAGGCGCTGTTGGATGTCGCCTTGCAGCAAATACACCGGCGCATAGGTCGGATGCAGCTCCTTGACCATGTGCAGCTGCGTCAGCGCGCGGCGGTAGTCCTCCAGTTGCAGGCAGACCTGGGCCAGGTGGTAGCGCGCCACCACGGCGGCGCGATCGAGGAAGATCGCGCGCTCGAATGCCTTGATGGCGTCCTCGCGGCGCCCGAGCTCGGAAAGGACCATGCCCTGGCGAATGAAGGCATCCGTGAAGTCCGGATTCAGCTCGGTGGACCGGGCGTAGTGGCGTTCCGCCGCGAAGAGATCGTTCAATCCGAAGGAGGCCTCGCCCAGACTGTAATAGAGCTGGGGATTGTAGGCGTCGAACTGGATCGCCGTCTGCAAATGGGCCAGCGCCTCGGCGTTTTCGCCACGCTCCAGGTGGATGCGCGCGAGCGTGCCGAGCGCGTCGACCTGATAGGGATCGGCTTCGAGCGCGATGAGCAGCTTCTCCATCGCCTGCGCGTGATCCCCGGCCTCGTACGCGGCCAGGCCTTCGGCGAGCGGATCGCTCGGCGTCTCCGGCACGCCGCCGTTGAGGATGGTTTTCAGGTACTTGCTCAGCACGTTCGCCTCTTCCTGTTTCGGACCCTACGCATTATACCCGCCGGGCCGCAACTGCGCGGACGCGCTTCGTGGGCAAAGCGAGCCATTTTTGCCACGCTTGGGTGAACGATAACCAGTGCTCGGCTTGGCGCGCGCCTTTGGGCGGTTAGCGCTCGAGCTACCGGGTACAAGGGATGCAGAGGGAACCCACCGATGCGATTGGCGATCGTGCATGACGGATTGGCGACGGCCGGCGGCGGCGGCGGCGCCGAGCGCGTGCTTTCCGTGCTGCATGGCATGTATCCGGACGCGCCCATTTTCACGACCGTCTACCATCCCGATCGCATGCCCCCCGAGATGCGCGACTGGGACATCCGCACGAGCTTCATTCAGCGCTTGCCCAAGGGGGCCACGCGCTATCAGTGGTACCTGCCGCTCTTTCCGATGGCCATCGAGCAGCTCGATTTGCGCGAGTTCGACGTGGTGGTCAGCTGCAACCACATGGTCGCCAAGGGCGTGCTCACCCGTCCCGACGCCTTCCATCTGTGTTACTGCTACAGCCCACTGCGCTACGCCTGGGACATGTACCACGAGTATCTGGAGACGGAGCAGCTGCCCGGCTGGCAGCGGGCGCTCGTGCCGTTGCTTCTGCATTATCTGCGGAACTGGGACGCGATCGCCGCGCAGCGCGTCGACGAATTCGTGGCCATTTCGCGTTATGTTCAGCGCCGCATCGAGAAGTACTACCGCCGATCGGCGAATGTGATTTATCCACCGGTCGATTTGCTAAAGTCCGATGCAGAGCCAACCGATGAGTACCTCGTGGTAGGCCGCCTGGTCGCTTACAAGCGTCTGGACCTGGTCGTGGAGGCCTTTAACCGCCTGGGATGGCCCCTGGTGGTGATCGGCGACGGACCGGAACGGGCGCGGCTGGAGCAAATGGCCGGGGGGAATATCCGCTTTCTCGGGCGCCAGCCCGACGAAGTGGTGCGTCAGCACCTCGCGGCATGTCGTGGATTCGTGTTTCCCGGAATCGAGGATTTCGGCATCGCCCCGGTCGAAGCGCAAGGCGCCGGCAAGCCGGTGATCGCGTTCGCTCGAGGCGGGGCCGCGGAGACGGTTCTCGATGGAGAAACGGGGATCCACTTTCATCGCCAGACCAGCACGGCGCTGGTGGAGGCACTGGAGCGCGCAGAACGGCAACGCTTCGACGCGGATCGCATTCGCGCCCACGCCGAGCAGTTCTCGACCCGGCGCTTCGAGGGGGAATTCCGGGCGTTGATGGATCAGCGCCTTCGCCGCGACCGCGAGGTCGTGTCATGGATGGGAGGGTGAATGTCTGTTCTGACGTCGACCGAATATCGCTTGGCGCTTCAGGAGCTCGAGCGTCAATCCCTTCCGACGACCGCGGCCAACGGCAGCCGTTTCAAGCGCGTCGTGGACGTGCTCGCCGCAAGTACCGGCCTGTTTCTCTTCAGCTGGCTCTTTTTGCTGATCGCGATCGCCATCAAGCTCGATTCGCGCGGCACCGTCTTCTACCGCCAGCTGCGCCTCGGCCGCGACGGCGCGCCCTTTACGATTTACAAGTTCCGCACGATGCACGCGAACGCCGATCAGCTGGCGGCCGAGTTGCGCCATCAGGGCCGCGGCGGCATTCTCTTCAAGAACCTCGACGATCCGCGCTTGACGCGCGTCGGCCGCTGGCTGCGCCAGACGAGCCTGGACGAGCTGCCGCAGCTGCTCAACATTCTGCGCGGCGAGATGTCGCTCGTGGGCCCCAGGCCGCTGCCGGTGGAGGACACGCGCTACTACGAGGACTGGCAGTGGGGCCGCCTCGCCGTGATGCCGGGCCTGACGGGCCTGTGGCAAGTGAGCGGGCGATCGCGCCTGTCGGCCGAGCAGATGGTACGATTGGACCTCTATTACATTGAAAACTGGACGCCGTATCTGGATCTGTTCATTATTTTCCGGACCTTTTGGGTGGTGTTGACGCGCGACGGCGCCTATTGAGCTCCCACGGAGAAACCGAGGCGCAATGGATCTCAAGTTTTACCTGGCGGTACTTTACCGGCGCTGGTGGATCATTTTGACCTCCACGGTGCTGGTGGCCGCCTTCTCGTTCCTGCACGCACGCAAGGCGCCCGTCAGCTATACGGCTCAGGCACGCCTGCTCTACCAGGAAAACACGCTGGCCTCGTCCGTGCTGGGCCAGATGTACATGCCGATGTCCTGGAACAATCCGGTCGACACGCAGCTGCAGCTCATCACCACGCGCCCGAACGTGCAGGAGGTGATCGATCGCCTGCGCAAGAGCCATCCGCAGCTGGCCAACCGCTTGCAGCCGGACGCGATTCTCGGCGGCCTGTCGGCCGACGTGGACAAGAACACGGACGTGATTCTGCTGCGCTACGTCTGCGGCGATCCCACCGAAGCGGTCCAGGTCGTCAACACGATGGCCAACGTCTTCGTCGAGCGCGATCGCTCTTATCAGCAAGAGGCCGCGCACGACACGCGCATGTTCATCGAGAAGGAGCTCGCCCACACCGAGGCGATGCTCAATCAGGCGGAAGACGCCATGGCGCAATTTCGCTTGAAGAACAACGTCTTCGAGGTCTCCGCGCTCGGCAACCAGACTTCCGGCGCGCTGTCCGGCATCGACACCGATTTGATGACCCTGCAACTGGATCGCAACGTGGCCCAGTCGCAGCTCGACGATGCTCTCAAGCATCTGCAACTGACGAACCCCGAAGTGATTCAGCGCATGGAGCAGTTGCGCTCCGACGAGGTGTACACCGCGTTGCAAAAGCAGGTCGCCGGCGACGAGGCGGCCCTCACCGTCGCGAAAACGCAATACACGGCGGACGCGCCGGAAGTGAAAGACGCGCAGGCGCGTCTGGATCGGCTCACGGCCGCCGTCGAGCAGCGCGTTCGAATCGTGCTCGGTCACGGTGTCGATCAACAGGATCTGGTCTCGAGCGAAACGCCCAGCGAACAGCGCTACACGGATCAACTCATCAAGGCGCAATCGGAGCTCGATGACCTCGCCGCGCGTGAGAAGGCGCTCAAGGCCAACCAGGGTACCTACGAGCAGCGTTTTCAGACCCTGCCGGCCAAGGATCAGGAGTACAGCGCCTTGCAACGCCGTGTGCAGGCGGCCGAGGATGCCTACAACGTCTTCTTCAAGCGCGATCAAGAGATGCGCATTTCCGAAGCTATGGACATGGGCGACGTGCGCGTGATCGAACAGGCGGCGGGTGCCGCGGCCTCGGCCTCGGGGCTTCAGCGCACGGTCATGCTGGCCGCCCTGATGGGCCTGGTGTTCGGCCTGGGCATCGCGCTGTTGATCGAGTTCCTCGACGATCGCATCCGGCGGCCCGAGGAGGCGCAGAACGTTCTCGAGCTGCCGATTCTCGGCCTGCTGCCCTGGGTCGACAGCCGCGATCCGCGGCGCCGATTGGTGGTGCTCGACGATCCGCGATCGCCCGTCACCGAGTCTTACCGCGCGCTGCAGACCTACACCCGCATGGTCGAGCCGGAGACGCGCCAGCAGTGCTTTCTGCTCACGAGCCCCGGCCCGAAAGAGGGCAAGAGCACGGTGCTCGCCAATCTGGCCGTCACCTCGGCGCAGCTCGGCAAGCGCACGCTGATCGTGGACACGGACCTGCGCGCGCCTTGCCAGCACATCAACTTCGATCGCCCGAACCTGATGGGCATCTACGACGTGGTCTACGAAGACATGCCCGTGCACGAGGTCATTCAGGAGACGGACGTGCCCAACCTGGATCTGCTCGCGACGGGCCCGGTGCCGCCGGATCCCGTGCAGACGCTGCACGCGGAGGGCTTCCGCCGGATGGTCGAGCGGCTCTGCGGCGAGTACGACGCGATTTTCTTCGATTCGCCGCCGATCAACCTCTTCACGGATGCGGCCGTGCTCGGTCGCATGGTCGACACGGTGCTGCTCGTGGTGGACGTGCGTTCGACGACGCGCCAGAACACGGTCACGGCCAAGGAGCTGCTGATCAAGGCCCGCGTGCCGCTGGCCGGCATGGTGGTCAAGAACACGACCCACCAGGCCACGCGCTACCACAACCGTTACTACGAGCGTTACTACATGGATCGCCTCAAGAACATGGCGGAGGACTAGAGGCACGGGTCCATCGACGAGGGTCTTGCGCATGGCTGCTCGAATCGACAAGCGACGCCTCGTCTTCGCGCTCCTCGCGGGCGCCTGCCTCGCCGCGCCGTTGCCCTTTCTGTGGAGCATGTTGCCGCAAGACGCGCCGCATGGCACGACGCTCTTCGTGCATATGCCGGTGGCCGATGACCCGATCATCAACGTCAACGTTCGAGACGGCTCGCTCAACCGGCTGCGGGTGCATGTGTCCGATT
The DNA here is from genome assembly GCA_036703175.1 of Oscillatoriaceae cyanobacterium. Lineage (GTDB taxonomy): Bacteria > Cyanobacteriota > Sericytochromatia > S15B-MN24 > JAQBPE01 > DATNPP01. Next base: position 7,752 of record DATNPP010000632.1, on the reverse strand, counting down.
CGTCGAAGCGCCTGCCGATCGCCGAGGAGGACCTCGGGCGCATTCCGGTGAACCAGGTCTCACGGCCAAGCAATCCGGACGCGGACGCGATGAAGGTTTATAAGCGTCACGTTGGCTTCTGAGCTACCGGGGCAAGGGCGGCGGCCCGCGACGGGCGCTTGATGCGGTATAATGGGCCGTCCCGTTCGAAAGAGGATTCCCCGATGAAGACCTCCCGGCTGCCCGGATTCTACAAGCTCACCATGCACGAGCGCCTCGCGACGCTCGCCGACACCTACGAGCTGTCCGTCGAAGAAGTGGAGGCGCTCGCCTCGCACGGGGCCCTCGCGATCGCCCAGGCGGACAAGATGATCGAGAACGCCGTCGGCATCTACAGCTTGCCGATCGGGCTGGGGCTCAACTTTCAGATCAACGGCAAGGATTACCTGGTGCCGATGGCGATCGAGGAGCCCTCGGTGGTCGCGTCGGCGAGCCACGTGGCGAAGATCGTGCGCGAGGCGGGCGGCTTCACGGCCGAGGCGACCGCGCGCACCATGATCGGCCAGGTGCAGGTCGTCGGTTGCGAGGACTGGGGCGGCGCCTGTGAAGCGATTTTCGAGGCCGAAGAAGCGCTGCTCGCGGCGGCCAACGCCGCGCACCCCTCGATGGCCGAGCGCGGCGGCGGGGCCAAGAGCCTCAAGGTGCGCTTGCTGAACGAGGAAGGCGCGCGCTTCAGCCGCATGCTCGTGCTGCATTTGCACGTCGACACGTGCGATGCGATGGGCGCGAACACGATCAACACGATGGTCGAGGCGATCGCCCCGCTCGTCGAGGAGCTGACGGGCGGCAAGGTCTATTTGCGCATTCTCTCGAACTACACGGACCAGTGCCTGGCGCGCGCGCGCTGCGAGATTCCGCCGCATCTGCTCGCGACCGGCGAGTTCGGCGGCGAGGAAGTGCGCGACGGCGTCGTCGCGGCCTACGAGTTCGCCCACTCCGACGTCTACCGGGCCGTGACCCACAACAAGGGCGTCATGAACGGCATCGACGCGGTCGTGATCGCGACGGGCAACGACTGGCGGGCGATCGAGGCGGCCGCGCACGCGCACGCCACGCGCTTCGGCCACTACGGCTCGATGACGGAATGGCGCGTCGACGAACGCGGCTACCTCGTCGGCGAGATCGAGCTGCCGATGCCGGTCGGCACCGTGGGCGGCTCTATAGGGCTGCATCCGATGGCGCAGATCGCGCACAAGTTCCTGCGCGTCCGCTCGGCGGCCGAGCTGGCCCAGGTGATCGTCGCGGTGGGCCTCGCGCAGAACCTCGGCGCGCTCAAGGCGCTCGTGACGCACGGCATTCAACGCGGCCACATGGCGCTGCACGCGCGCTCGGTGGCGATGACCGCGGGTGCCCAGGGCGAGCTGGTGGACGTGATCGCCGAGGCGCTCGTGCAATCGCGCGAGATTCGCGTCAGCAAGGCCAAAGAGCTCCTGGAGCAGCTGCGCTAGAAAGAGGCGTCCATGGTTCCCCGCCGGGCGGAAGCGAGCGCCCCTGCGAAGCTGATTCTGGTCGGCGAGCACGCGGTGGTGCACGGCTATCCCGCGCTGGTGCTGCCGTTCGCGGGCGTTCGCGCGTTTGCCGAGCTCGCGGAACGCCCCGGTCCGGCGCAGCTGGCCGCCTGGGGCTGGCAAGGCGCACTGGAGGCCGTGCCCGAGCAATTGGCCGGCTTCGCCGAATGCGTCCGCGCGACGCTCGCGCGGCTCGGCGAAGCCCCCGAAGGCTTCGTGCTGCGGCTGTCCTCGGAGATTGCTCCCGGCAGCGGCCTCGGGGCCAGCGCGGCTCTGGCGGTGGCGGTCGTGCGGGCGCTGTACGCGGCGTTCGCTCAAGAGCCGACCCACGACGACCTCACGGCGCTCGCCGCGGTGGCCGAGCGGCACGCCCACGGCAACCCGAGCGGCGTCGACGTCGCGGGCGTGCTGGCTTCTGGCCCGATTCGCTTCGTGCGCGACACGACGCCGCAGCCGCTCGATCCGGGCGGCGCGCTGCATCTGGTGGTGGCCGACACGGGCCGGCCCAGCGCGACCAGAAAGGCCGTCGCGGCGCTGCAGCAGCGGCTGGAGCTCGAAGACGAGGGCGTCCGGTCGCAACTGGTGCGCCTCGGCGAGCTGGCGGACGAGGCGTGTGGCGCGCTGCTGGCGGGCGATCGCCGCCGCCTCGGCCAGACGCTGGACCAGGCCCAGACGTCGCTCGCGGCGCTGGCTCTCAGCGACGACGCGCTCGACGCGCTCGTCACCGCGGCGCGCACCCACGGCGCGCTCGGCGCGAAGCTGACCGGCGGCGGCTGTGGCGGCTGCATGCTGGCGCTCGCCGAGAACGCCGCGCATCAGGACGACTTGGTCCGGGCCCTCGAGGCGGCGGGTGCCCGCCAGGTCTGGCGCCACACCGTGATTCAGGAACGTATTCCGTCATGAACGACATCTCCCGACGCAAGCTGGATCACATCGAGCTCAGTTTGAACGAGAACGTGGGCATGGCCCGTCCCACGGGCTTCGAGCGCTATCGCTTCGTGCATCAGGCGCTGCCTGAGATGGCGCTCGAGGACGTCTCGCTCGAGACGACCTTTCTCGGCAAGCCGATCGCCGCGCCGTTGCTCATTTCGAGCATGACCGGCGGTCCCGCGCGCGGCGAGGACATCAACCGCCACCTCGCCGAGGCGGCGCAGGCGCTGCGTCTGCCGATGGCCGTCGGCAGCCAGCGCATCCACTTCGAGCGGCCCGAGACGCTGCGCTCGTTCCAGGCCGCGCGCGCCGCCGCGCCGGACATTCTGCTGCTCGGCAATCTGGGCGCCGTGCAGCTCAACTACGGCTTCGACGCCGAAGCGGTCACGGAGGCGGTGCGGGTCATCGGGGCGGACGGCGTCTTTCTGCACCTCAACGCGCTGCAAGAGGCGGTGCAGCCGGGCGGCAACACGAACTTCGCGGGGCTGCTCGAGCGCATCGGGGAGGTCGCGCGGACGGTGGATTTTCCGGTGCTTATCAAAGAGGTCGGCTGCGGCATCGCGCCCGAGCTGGCGCGTGAGCTGGCCTCACGGGGCGTCGCGGCGATCGACGTGAGCGGCGCGGGCGGCACGTCATGGGCCAAGATCGAGGGCCGCCGCGCCGAGAATGCCTCGGACCGCACGCTCGGCGAGGTGTTTGGCGACTGGGGCATTCCGACCGCCGAATGCTTGCTCGGCTGCCGCGCCGCATTGCCCGAGTTGCCGCTGATCGCTTCGGGCGGCATTCGCACGGGGCTCGATGCGGCCAAGGCGATCGCGTTGGGCGCGGACCTCGTCGCCTTTGCGATGCCGCTCTTGGGGCCCGCGACGCGCTCGGGCGCCGAGGTGCAAGCCGCGCTGGCGCAGATCATGCGCGAGCTTCGCGTCGCCATGTTCCTGCTCGGCGCGCGCGACGTGGCCGCGTTGCGCGCCCGGCGCCATCTGCTGGTGGAGGCCTGATGCGCGCGACCGCCCGGGCCCACGCGAACATCGCGCTCGTCAAATACTGGGGCAAGCGGGACGAGGCGCTGCACCTGCCGATGAACGGCAGCCTCTCGCTGACGCTGGATGCGCTCTATACGACGACCAAGGTCACCTTCGAACCCGCGCTTTCCGAAGATCGCTTCGTGCTCGACGGGCAGCCGGCCAGAGAAGCCGATCGGGCCAAGGTCAGCGCCTTTCTGGATCGCGTGCGCGCGCTCGCGAACACCCGCGTGCGCGCCACCGTCGAGTCGGCCAATCACGTTCCGACCGCGGCGGGATTGGCCTCGTCGGCCTCGGCCTTCGCGGCGCTCGCGGCGGCGAGCACGCGTGCGCTCGGCTTGAGCCTGGACGACGAGGCGCTCTCGCGGCTTGCCAGGGTCGGCTCGGGGTCGGCCTGTCGCTCGATTTACGGCGGTTTTGCGGAGTGGCGTCGCGGCGCGCGCGCCGATGGTCTCGATTCCTTCGCCGTGCCGCTCGCGAGCGCCGAGCACTGGGATCTGCGCATGGTCGTGGCGGTGCTCGAGGCCGGCCCGAAGGCCGTCTCGAGTCGTGAGGGCATGCGGCGCACGGTGGCGAGCTCGGTCTTTTATCCCGGCTGGCTCGCGGGCGTCGAGGCCGATCTCGCGGACGCGCGGGCGGCGATCGCCGCGCGTGATCTCGACGCGCTCGGCCGCGTGGCCGAGGCCAACGCCCTCAAGATGCATGCGACGACCCTCGGGGCCACGCCGCCCTTCACGTACTGGCGCGGCCAGACGCTCGTGCTGCTGCAAGCCGTGGCGGAATTGCGCGCGCGCGGCGTGGGCGCCTACGCGACCATAGACGCGGGCCCCAACGTGAAGGTGCTGTGCGCCCCCGCAGACCTGCCGACCGTGCAGGCCGCGCTGGCGGCCGTGTCCGGCGTCGAGCGGTTGATCGTCTGCGCCCCCGGGCCGGGCGTCACGCTGCTGGAGGACGCGTGATGCCGCATGCGCTGCTGCGACTGCGCGCTCCCGGCAAGCTGATGATCGCCGGCGAGTATGCCGTGCTCGAGCCGCATCAGCCGTCGCTGGTCGCGGCGGTCGATCGCTACGTCAACGTCGAGATCGCCCTGTCGCCCGAGAACCTGCTCTCCGTGCCGGATTGGGGCATCGAGGCGGTGCGCTTCGCGGACATCGGCGGCGAGGTGCGCTTCACCCCGCCGGAGCCGCGGCTGCGCTTCGTCGAGCGGGCGCTGGCGGTCACGCTCGCGCATCTGCGCGAGCAATTCCTGTTGCCGTTGTCGTTTCATCTGACGATCACCAGCGAGCTCGAGAGCCCGGACGGCCGCAAGATCGGCCTGGGGTCGAGCGCCGCGGTCGTGGTGGCGGTCGTGGCGGCCGTGTTGCACCTGCTGGGCGACGAGGACGAGGGGCCGGTCTCGCCGGATTTGGTCTTCAAGCTCGCGGCGATCGCCCACTTTCAAGCGCAGGGCAGCGGCTCGGGCGCCGACGTGGCCGCCTCCACTTACGGCGGATGGCTGCGCTACTCCTCGTTCCAGCCGGACTGGCTGCGCGGCCGACTGGACCGCCGCGGCCCGCTCTACAAGCTGCTCGACGAGAACTGGCCCTTTCTTTCCGTCACGCCGCTCGAAGTGCCGTCGGACCTGTGTCTGTGCGTCGGCTGGACCGGCGAGCCGGCGTCGACCGGCCCGATGATCACGCGCGTGCAGTCGTTGCGCGCGACCGCGCCCGAGGCGTACGGGAACTTCCTCAAGACGAGCGCCGAGGCGGTCGAGGCCCTCATCGCGGCGCTTCAGCACGGCGAGGCGTCGCGCGCGCTCGCGGCGATCGCCGCGAACCGCGTCGCGCTGCAGCGCCTCGGCGAGGCGGCGGCGGTGCAAATCGAGACGCCGGGGCTTTCCGAACTGAGCCGCTGGGCCGAGGTCTGCGGCGGCAGCGCCAAGCCTTCAGGTGCGGGCGGCGGCGACTGCGGCGTGGCGCTGATCGAGGGGGCCGAGCGCGCCGTGAGCTTGCAGGCGGCCTGGCGCAAGGCCGGCATCGAGCCGCTGGATCTGGCGATCGCCGAGACCGGCGTGACGGTGACGCGCGTCGAGGCCTAGGGCTTCGCGTTGGTCCAGACGTAACTGACGATCGCCTGGTCGCCGCGGCGTCCGATGCCGTAGACCACGTAATCACGGTTTTTCGTGTCGTAGTCGTAGACCACCGCGCCGTAGGTCAGCGCGTCGAAACGGCTCGAATCGGCCGTCTTGCCGGCGCCCAGCACCGTGCCCACCGGGGTCGGTTGGTGGCCGGCCGCCGCGAGCAGCGCGCCGACGCCGACGGCGTTGCCCTGTCGCAATCCCGTGGGCACCCAGGGATTGCCCGGCATCATGCCGTCCGGCAGATAGCGCTCCGAGAGGGCCGCGATCAGCGCGCCCGTGGTCGGATAGACGCCCTCATGATCGACGGCGTACTCCTCGAGCGCCAGGATCGTCACGAGCACCTCAGCCTTGACGCTGTTGTTGGCGGCGGTCTCGTGCTGGATCGCCTGTTGTTCGGCGGCATGCTGCGCGGAAGAAAGCTGATAACAGCCGCCGAGGCCGACGAGGAGTGCACAGACGGCCGTGAGCCGGACCAGGCGTCGCATCGGGGCTCCTTTCAAATGCTCGCCTCATCCTAACAGAAAAACGCCGCCGCCTCTATCGCGTCGGAAGCATTTCCGCGCGCAGCCGGGGCGCCCACAGGTCCCACAGGCGCTCCCCGATGGCGCGTTTGCTCATCAGCGGCCATTCGGTCGTCACGCCGTCGCGGCCCACCACGATCACGCGGTTGGTGTCGACCTCGAAGCCCTGCTCGGGAACGCTCACGTCGTTGGCGACGATGTAATCGGCGTTCTTGCGGCTGAGCTTGCCGCGCGCCGCCTCGATCGGATCGCCGGTCTCGGCCGCGAAGCCGACGAGCAACTGGTGCGTCTTGATTTGCCCCAGCTCGGCCAGAATGTCGGGATTCGGCACCAGCGTGAGCTCCCAGGGCTCGCCGCTCTTCTTGCGCTTGTGCGGCACGGCTGATTCAGGCCGGTAGTCCGCCACCGCCGCGGCCATCACGACGACGTCCTGCGCCTCGAAGCGGGCGCGGATCGCGTCGCGCATCTCGAGGGCCGTTCCGACCGGCACCGTCTCGACCCCGGCCGGCGCGGGCAGGCTCGAGGCCGTGACGAGCGTGACGGTCGCGCCGCGGCGGGCCGCCGTTTCGGCGATCGCGTAGCCCATCTTGCCGCTCGAGCGGTTGCCGAGGTAACGCACCGGATCGAGCGGCTCGCGCGTGCCGCCCGCGCTCACGAGCACGCGCACGCCCGCGAGGTCGCGCTTCAGCAGCGCGTCGCAGGCGTCGGCGATCGTCTCCGGCTCGGCCAAGCGGCCGGTGCCGACCTCGCCGCACGCCATCTCGCCCGCTTCGGGCATCACGACGCGGGCGCCGCGAGATTTCAAAAGCTCGAGATTGGCCTGTGTGGCCGGATGCGCCCACATCGCCGGGTTCATGGCGGGCGCGAGCAGCAGCGGCGCCGTCGTGGCGAGGGCGATCGCGCCGAGCAGATCGTCCGCGAACCCGTGCGCCAGCTTGGCGAGCGTGTTCGCCGTCGCCGGGCAGACGAGGAACACGTCTGCCAATCGCGCGACGTCGATGTGCTCGATGCCGCCCGTGCCCGTCTCGGCCCAGGCGTCCACGTGCACCGGATGCCGGCTGATGCTCTCGAAGGTCAGCGGCGTGACGAAGCGCGTCGCCGCCTCCGTCATCACGACATGAACCTCCCAGCCGCGCTTGCGCAGACGCGAGGCCAGGTCGACGGCTTTGTAGGCGGCGATGCCGCCGCTGATCCCCAGGAGAAGCGTCGGCATGAACGTGGCGCTTAGAGCGCGCCTTCGCGCTCGCGGCGCTGCAGCTCGGAAAGCTCGCGCAGCGCCATCTTGATCGGCTTGCTGGCCTCGGGCGAGCTCAGGCTCGAGGTGTCGTCCTTGATCGTCTTGGCACGGCGCGCCACGGTCAGCACGAGCTCGTACTTGTTGTGGGTGTAGTGCAGCAGCTCCTGAGCTTGGTCTTGCATTTTGATCCTCTTCTAAATGGTCGCCAGATTGCGCATCACGCGGCAATGCTCCGCGGTGATGATGGCCTGGACTTTGCGCACGGCGAGCTCGAGCTCGTCGTTGACAATCTGATAGTCGTACAGGGGCAGATAATTCAACTCGTCCATCGCCACTTGCAGACGCTGGCGCATGGCCTCGGCGGCCTCGGTCTGGC
>DATNPP010000625.1:0-3731 GCA_036703175.1 Oscillatoriaceae cyanobacterium | reverse complement strand
ATCTGCAGTTTCCGGACGGCGTGCTCGCTCAGGTCCATCTGAGCTGGCTCGCGCCCACCAAGCTGCGCCGCACGACGCTCTCGGGCAGCAAGCAGATGATCGTCTACGACGACACGCTGGGCCCCGAGGCGATCAAGATCTTCGGGCACGGCGTCGACCGCCCGCGCGAGCCGCAGACGTTCGGCGAGTTCCATCTGACCTACCGCACCGGCGACATTCAGATTCCGCATCTGGAGAACCGCGAGCCGCTGAGCAACGAGTGGGCGCACTTCGAGAATTGCTGCCGTACGCGCCGCGCGCCGCTCAGTGACGGTCGCCTGGGCGCCCAGGTGGTCGCGATCATCGAGGCGGCCGAGGAGTCGCTGCGCACAGGGGCGCGCGTGCGCCTCGACCGCACGGAGGCGCGTCATGCCCGCGCTTGAGTACCAGCGCTACGCCAACGTCTCGATCGGCCCCGGCACGGTGATCGAACCGGGCTGCGTGATCGGTCATCCGCCGCGCGGCCGCGCCGACGGCGAGCTCGAGACGATCATCGGGGCGGGCTGCACGATTCGTTCCGGCACCGTCATTTACGCCGGGGCGCGGCTGGGCGATCGCGTGCAGACCGGCCACCACGCGCTGATTCGCGAGGACAACGAAATCGGGGACGGCACGAGCATCGGCACGAACGCCGTGCTCGAGGCCGGCAACCGCATCGGCGCCGGCTGCCGCATTCACAGCGGCTGCTTTTTGGAGCTGGTGACGCTGGGCGACGAGGTCTTCGTCGGCCCCAACGTCGTGTTCACGGACGATCCGCATCCGCCCTGCCCGCGTTACGCCGAATGCAAGCGCGGCGCGATCGTCGAGAACCGGGCGCGCCTCGGGGCGAACAGCACGCTGTTGCCCGGCGTGCGCGTGGGTTCAGGAGCCCTCGTGGGGGCCGGCAGCCTGGTCGCCGCCGACGTTCCGCCCGGAACCGTGGCGGCGGGTAACCCTGCGCGCGCCATCAAGGCGGTCGCCGAGCTTTCTTGTGGTGCGGGCCTGTATGCCCGCCCCTATGCCTGGTTGGAGGAGCAGTGAGCGTCGCCACCTCGGTTCCCTTTCTGGATTTGCGCGCGCAGCACCGCGCGCTCGAGCACGAGATTATGGACGTCTGCCGCGCGGCGATTCTCGACGCCGCGTTCATCGGCGGGCCGCAAGTCGAGGCCTTCGAGCAGGAGTTCGCGGCTTTTTGCGAGTCGCCGTACGCCATCGGCGTCAACTCGGGCACGGACGCGCTGCGCTTCGCGCTGATCGCGGCGGGCGTGGGGCCGGGTGACGAGGTCGTCACGGTGCCCAACACCTTCATCGCGACGACCGAGGCGATCTCGCAGGTCGGCGCGACGATTCGCTTCGTCGACGTGCTGCCGGGCACGGCCAATCTGGATCCGGCGCAGCTGGAGGCGGCGATCGGGAAGCGCACCAAGGCGATCGTGCCCGTGCATCTCTACGGCCAGATGGCCGAGATGGGGCCCATCCTGGCGATCGCCCGCGCGCACGGATTGGTGGTCGTCGAAGACGCCTGCCAGGCCCACGGCGCGCGCTACGAAGGGCGGCGCGCCGGCACGCTCGGCGACTACGGCTGCTTCTCGTTCTATCCCGGCAAGAACCTCGGCGCCTGCGGCGAGGGCGGCGCGGTGACGACCTCTTCGGCCGACGGCGCGGCCCGCATTCGCCGGCTGCGCGAGCACGGCCAGTCGCGCAAGTACCATCACCAGGAAGAAGGCTACAACGGCCGCCTCGACGCGATTCAGGCCGGTATTCTGCGTTTGAAGCTGCAACGCCTCGAGGGCTGGAACGCCGCCCGGCGTGCCCACGCGGACGCCTACCGCGCCGAGCTCGAAGGCACCCCGGGGCTGACGCTGTTCGAGACGCCGGCCAACTGTGAAGGCGTCTACCACCTGATGGTCATCCGCACGGATCGTCGTGCGGCCGTGCAAGCCGCCTTCGAGGCCGCGGGCATCGGCTGGGGCATTCACTATCCGATTCCGTTGCATCTGCAGCCGGCCTATGCCTCGATGGGGCTCGCTCGAGGCAGCTTCCCCGTGGCCGAGGCCCAGGCGGAGCAGATTCTGTCGATTCCGATCTATCCCGAGCTGACGGCGGCGCAGCGCGCCCACGTCGTTCGCGTTCTCAAGGAGGTCCACGTATGACGCGCGCGGAAAACATCGCCCTCAATCAAGCCGAGCGGGACGCGCAAGCGCCGACGCTGAAATCGCGGCCGCAGCGCATCGTGCTCGAGATGACGAACAAGTGCAATCTGCGCTGCACGATGTGCGCCATCTCGTACAACACGTTCTCGAACACCAGCATGGACATGGCGCTCTTCGAGAAAGTCTGGCCCTTCATCGAGACGGCGCGCGAGGTCGCGCTCTTCGGCTACGGTGAGCCGCTCGTGAACCCGCACTTCAAGGAGATGTTCGAGCGCTGCGCCCAGGTGGACGGCCTCGTCACCTACTTCACGACCAACGGCACCATGCTGGACCGCGTGGCCGAGTCGATCGTCGTCAATCGCCTCACCTATCTGGGCATTTCGACCGACGGCGCGACGCCCGAGACCTACGAGCGCATTCGCCGCGGCGGCAAGCTGCAGAAGCTGATCGACAACGTGAAGCTCATCAACCACTACAAGCAGCTGCACGGCCTGCCGGGCCCCTACATGCGCTTCGCCTTCGTCGGCATGCGCGACAACATCCACGAGCTGCCGATGCTGGTGCGCCTCGCGGCCGAGCTCGGCATGCAGGAGGTCAAGTTCACCTACCTGGTGGCGCACACCGAGAACATGCGCGAGCAGGTGCTCTGGTACCACCCCGAGCTCGTGCGCGAGCATCTCGGCGCCGCGAGGGACGAGGCGAGCCGCCTGGGCATCAAGCTGAACACGCAGCCGACGATCGGCGAGGACACGTCGACGGACTTCCACCGCCCCTGCCACGTGGCCTGGGAGGATCTGTTCGTCGGCTCGGACGGCAAGGTGCGGCCCTGCATGATCTCGAACGACGTGCTGGGTGACCTCGGCAAGGAAGACCTCGAGACGATCTGGAACGGGCCGCTCTTTCAGGAGTTCCGCCAGCGCGTCAACAGCGCCTGCCCGCCGAAGGATTGCCAGAACTGCTGGCAGGTGCGGCACATGAACGTGAACCGCGAAGAGGCGCACGTGCGCATCGGCATCGACGTCGGTACGGCGAAGGTGAAGGCGCCCACGGCATGAGCGAGCACCCCTACAATCCGCGCGCCTGGATTGTCGGTGAGCCGGCGATCGGGGAGGGCACCTGGATTGGCGCGTTCACGCTGATCGACGGCCAGGGGGGCCTGACGATAGGCCGCGGCTGCGACATCAGCTCGGGCGCGCAGATTCTAACGCACTCCAGCGCCCGGCGCTGCGTCAGCGAGCGCGTGTACGACAAGGTCGATCGCGCGCCGACCGTGATCGAGGACTACGTCTTCGTCGGCACGAACGCGGTGGTGCTCATGGGCGCGCACGTGGGGCATCACAGCGTCATCGGCGCGGGCGCGGTCGTGCGCGAGCACGATCGGATTCCGCCCTATTCGCTGGTGGTGGGTGTGCCGGCGCGCGTCGTGCGCGATCTGCGCGACGAAATCGAGACCTGGAAGGCCGCCAGCCATGATCACGCCTAGCGTTCCGCTGCAACGCCCCTGCTTCGGTCCCGAAGAGGAGGCGCTGGTTCTCGAAGTGCTGCGCAGCGGCTGGGTGA
>DATNPP010000617.1:0-2709 GCA_036703175.1 Oscillatoriaceae cyanobacterium | reverse complement strand
AGGCTGGGAGAGGGGGCGACCGCTTCCAGGCCGCACCCTGTGGCACTGACGTGAATTTCAGCTGGCCTGGGGTCGCCCCCGCTCCCGATTTCACCGCCTGCACGGCGGTGAAATATCCCTCTCCCACCCTCCGGGGGAGAGGGCAATGCTTTCTGTCTGGCTGACCTACATGCTCCGCCGGTACTGGCCGCCGACTTCGTAGAGGGCGTTGGTCATCTGGCCGAGGGAGCAGACCTTGGCGGCTTCCATCAGCTCCGCGAAGATGTTGCCGCCGCGACGTGCGACGTCCTGCAGGCGCTTGAGCGCCGGGCCGGACGCCTCCCGATGCGCCTTTTGAAAGGCCTCCAGGTTCGCGATCTGCTGCTGCTTCTCGTCCTCGGTCGAGCGGATCAGCTCCAGCTTGTCGCCCACGGGCGCGGGGTTCGGGTTCAGGAAGGTGTTGACGCCGATGATCGGCAGCTCGCCCGAGTGCTTCAGGTGCTCGTAGTGCAGCGACTCTTCTTGAATCTTGCCGCGCTGGTACATCGTCTCCATCGCGCCCAGCACGCCGCCGCGGCTCGACAGGCGGCGGAACTCGGCCAGCACGGCCTCTTCCACCAGCTCGGTCAGCTCGCGCACGATGAACGCACCCTGCAAGGGGTTCTCGTTCTTCGCGAGCCCCAGCTCGCGGTTGATGATCAGCTGAATCGCCAGCGCGCGGCGCACGGACTCCTCGGTGGGCGTCGTGATGGCCTCGTCGTAGGCGTTCGTGTGCAGGCTGTTGCAGTTGTCGTAAATCGCGTAGAGCGCCTGCAGCGTCGTGCGAATGTCGTTGAAGTCGATCTCCTGCGCGTGCAGGCTGCGGCCTGAGGTCTGAATGTGGTACTTCAGCTTCTGGCTGCGATCGTTGCCGCCGTAGCGGCGCTTCATGGCCGTCGCCCAGATGCGGCGCGCCACGCGGCCGAGCACCGAGTACTCGGGATCCATGCCGTTCGAGAAGAAGAAGCTCAGATTCGGCGCGAAGTCGTCGATCGCCATGCCGCGCCCCAGGTAGTACTCGACGAACGTGAAGCCGTTGGCGAGCGTGAAGGCGAGCTGGGAGATGGGGTTCGCGCCCGCCTCGGCGATGTGGTAGCCGCTGATCGAGACGGAGTAGTAGTTGCGGACTTGATTGGCGATGAAGTACTGCTGAATGTCGCCCATCATGCGCAGCGCGAACTCGGTCGAGAAGATGCAGGTGTTCTGCGCCTGGTCCTCTTTCAGAATATCCGCCTGCACCGTGCCGCGCACCGTCGCGAGCGTTTCCGCCTTGATGCGCGCGTACGTCTCGGCGTCGACCAGCATGTCGCCCGTGATGCCGAGCGAGCGCAATCCGAACAGGCGCCCGCCGTCCGGGGTGTCCTGCCCGTTGTAGACCGGACGCGGCTGGCCCAGGCGATCGAAGTGGGCGTGAATCTTGGCCTCGGCCGCTTCCCAGCGGCCCGTCTCGAGCAGGTGCTTCTCGATTTGCTGGTCGATCGCCGCGTTGAGGAAGAAGGCCAGGATCATCGGCGCGGGGCCGTTGATCGTCATCGAGACCGAGGTGCTGGGCTGGCAGAGGTCGAAGCCCGAGTAGAGCTTCTTGGCGTCGTCCAGCGTGCAGATGCTGACGCCCGAGTTGCCGATCTTGCCGTAGATGTCCGGCCGCAGCGCGGGGTCCTCGCCGTAGAGCGTGACCGAGTCGAACGCCGTCGACAAGCGCGCGGCGGGCTGGGCCTTGGAAAGGTAGTGGAAGCGCTTGTTCGTGCGCTCGGGCGTACCCTCACCGGCGAACATGCGCGTGGGATCCTCGCCGGCGCGCTTGTACTCGAACACGCCCGCGGCGTACGGATAACGACCCGGCAGGTTCTCGGTGGCGAGCCAGAAGAGCAGATCGCCCCAGTCCGAGTAATCCGGCAGCGCGACCTTGGGCACCTGCAGATGCGAGAGGCTCGTCGTGTAGTTCTCGACGGCAATCTGGCGGCCGCGCACCTCGTAGGTGTGATGCGGCGCCTTGTAGCCTTCCTGCGTCGTCGGCCAGGCCTGCAGCGCGCGCAGATGCTCGCCGTTCAGGTCCAGCAGAGCGGACTGGTAGCGCTGGCGCAGCAGCGTCACGACCGGATCCGTGCTTCCGTCGGTCAGCGCGGCTTGATCGTAGAGCTGCGCCATGGCGGGCACCTTGTCGCCCAGGGCCTGCAGCGATCGCCAGAAGCCGTACGCGTCGCTGGCGCGCTCGGCTTGCCTGCGCGCCTCGGCCATGTGGCCCTGCACGGTGTCCGCGATCTCGGCCAAATAGCGCGTGCGCTCCGGCGGCATGATCGCCTGCTTGCGGCTTTCCTTCTCGGTGACGTCCAGATGCGATTCCCAATCCAGGCCGCACTTCTCGGCGATCGCCTTCACCACGTTCACGTAGAGCCAGTTGGTGCCGGCGTCGTGGAACTGCGAGGCGATCGTGCCGTAGACGGGCATCGCCTCGACCGGCTCGGCGAAGCGCTTGTGGTTGCGCTGGACCGTCTTGCGCACGTCGCGCAACGCGTCCTCGCTGCCGGGCTTCTCGAACTTGTTGATGGCGACCAGGTTCGCGAAGTCGAGCATGTCGATCTTCTCGAGCTGGCTGGCCGCGCCGAACTCGCTCGTCATGACGTAGAGCGAGACGTCCACGAGATCGACGATCTCGGAGTCGCTCTGGCCGATGCCGGCCGGCTCGACGAT